>CAZBOB010000060.1:0-21690 GCA_964492995.1 uncultured Desulfobacteraceae bacterium
GGCATACCCAGATTAACTACCTGATGTACGAGCCGTTTCTGTACATTTATGGTGTGCTGGCCGTGGATCGCAGGGCATTTGCAAAAATATCGCCTGATGATCAATGGGTCTTTCGCGAAATAATGGGCTGTATATTCAGTGAGATAGACCGGCTGAATCGCAAAGACAACGTTAACGCCCTGGAGGTGTCACGAAAACAAGGGATTGAATTTATCAAGCCCTCCGGTGAAGCGCTGAAAAAATGGTATCATGACGCCAGGGCAGTCCCCAAGCGACTGGTTAACGCCGGGAAATTATCTCAGGGCATGGTCAACACTCTGGAAACCCTTCTTAAAGACTATCGTTCAAAGCAACCCGATACTTATGAATAAACATAAAGATATGTCTTTTTCAAAGCGGGTTCAAATAACCCTGCACCGGCTGGAAGACGCTATTCTGGTGGGATTGCTCCTGTTTATGATCGGCATGGCGGTTACACAAATTTTTCTGCGAAATCTGTTCGAAGCCGGCATTGTCTGGAGTGATGTCATGGTTCGCATTCTGGTGCTGTGGGTCGGCCTTATTGGGGCCATGGTGGCAAGCCGCCACGACAACCACATCACCATTGACATACTTGATCGTTATATGCCGGAACGTGCCAAAGTCTATGCTAACTTTGTGATTAAACTGTTTACCGCATTAATTTGTACGATCGTGGCCTATTACAGTCTGTTGTTTGTGCAGATGGAGTTTGTCGATGGCGGCATGGCGTTTGCACAGGTGCCGAACTGGTTGTGCGAGGCTATCATTCCTTTTGCCTTTGCGGTAATAGCGCTTCGCTACTTCTTATTATCGTTTATGAATTTAAAAAAAATCGTTGAATCCCGATCGTGATGCCTTATATTTTAGCTCTGATACTGATTTTTCTTGCTGTTCTGGGTACGCCGCTTTTTGCGGTTATTCTGGCTGTTGCGATACTCGGTTTTCATTACCTGGATGTTAACCTGTCGGTAATTGCTATTGAAATTTATCGAATCGCCGATACGCCGATTTTACTTGCGTTGCCACTGTTTACCTTTGCCGGCTATCTGCTGGGAGAAAGCCAGACTTCTCACCGCCTGGTCCGGTTTACCCGGGCTTTTCTCGGCTGGATGCCGGGCGGTCTGGCCATTGTGGCCTTTGTGGCATGTGCGTTCTTTACCGCCTTTACCGGTGCCTCAGGGGTAACCATCGTTGCGCTTGGCGCGCTCCTTTATCCGGCATTAACCGAGGCCGGATACCGCGACAAATTCAGTATCGGTCTTGTGACATCTTCAGGCAGTCTGGGGCTGTTATTACCCCCCTCTCTTCCGCTCATTCTCTACGGTATTATCGCTCAGCAAATGAACATCGGCAAAAACGTTTCCATCAATGATCTGTTTCTGGCCGGCATTCTCCCGGCTCTTCTTATGATATTGGTGCTGTCATTCTGGAGCTTATGGGAAAACCGTCGCAATCCCATTCCTTATATACCATTTTCAGCCCGGGAAGCCATTGCCGCCCTGCGAGATATCATATGGGAAATCCCGTTGCCGTTTTTTGTACTGGGCGGTATTTATGGAGGATTTTTTGCCATTTCCGAAGCTGCAGCGGCCACGGCCATGTATGTATTGGTGGTTGAGGTTTTTATTTACAAAGAGATTAAACTTGCTCAACTTCCGGCCATTATGAGGGAGTCCATGGTGATGGTCGGCGGGATTTTGCTTATTCTGGGCGTGGCGATGGCATCTACAAATTTTTTGATAGACGCCGAAGTGCCCATGCATCTGTTTAATCTGATTCAAGTCCGCGTTACCAGTAAACTCGTCTTTCTGATTCTCCTGAACCTGTTGTTGCTGATACTCGGCGCCATTCTGGATATCTTTTCGGCCCTGGTTATTATGATTCCCATCATACTTCCCGTGGCGGTCAATTATGGCATCGATCCGGTTCATCTGGGCATCATTTTTCTGGCCAATATGCAAATCGGCTACTTCACGCCGCCGGTGGGCATGAATCTGTTTATCGCCAGCTACCGTTTCAACAAACCGGTCACCGAACTCTATCAGGCCGCCATACCATTTATGATCGTGCTGTTTGCGGCAGTCCTTGTCATTACCTACTGGCCGGCTTTGAGTCTGGTTTTTCTGCATAGATAAAAGCCTCGGTTTTTGTGAAATTATTTTAACAATTGAAAAACTATAAGGTGCAGGCTGCCAATCCCTTTGATGGGCAATTTTTTATTTTGACACACAAACCGTCTTCCTTTATTATTTATCCTATTTTATATCACCATGAAATTTACAATTTTCAAAAGATTAACTTTCGGATATCTGACCATCATGATGCTGGTGTTGTTTCTGGTCATTTTTGTGACCATTAAGCTTAACCAGCTAACGCACCTGACTCGTGCGGCTTCATCCATTGACGGCCAGACGGTTCGCCTGACCGAACGTCTTTCAAACAATATGTTTTCCATGGTCAGCTTTGAAAAAAAGTATCTTATTTCCAAAGACAATGACTTTTACCAACATTTTATCCGGATCAAAAACGACTTTAATAATGACATTCAACAGTTAGGTCTGCTGGTGGCCGGTCCTGAAAAAAACAAAAAGTTTTCAGAAACGCGTCGGCTTTGCGATGAATATTTTTCCATCTTCACTTTAGAAATTGAAAACATTAAAAAAGGACAGAAGTATCCATATGGGAAATATCAGACTCAAAAAGAAAAAATTTTAGAAGAGATCAATAAGAATTTTAAGGATATCAACTGGACGGCAAGATCCGACAGAGATGAAAAAATAAAAATTTCCAGCCAGATCAGTTACAATGTCCTAATAATTACATCCATTGCTGCAGGCCTTTCCATTTTTTTCGGAATTTTGATTTCATTTTTCAATACCCGGATCATCAACCGCTCCATACTTCTGTTACAGAAAAAAACAAAGGATATTGCCGAGGGTAAATTTGAGAAGATATCCAGCATCGGCTCACCCCCTGAGATTAAGGAACTCGCCAATGATTTCAACATAATGTGTGATAGACTCAGAGAACTTGATGAATTGAAGGAAGATTTCATCAGCCACGTGTCCCATGAACTTCGTACGCCCCTAACAGCCATTAGGGAAGCTTCGGGATTATTGATTGAGGGGGCCTTTGCCGACAAACCTAAAAGCCGGCAGGAGCTTTTAACAATTGTCAAAGATGAATGCGAACGATTGATTGTTTCGGTCAACAGAATCCTTGATCTTTCCCGTATGGAAGCTAAAATGATGGAGTACAATTTCAATCGGTCCAGCCTGATCCATTTTATACGCAAGTGCCTTTTGAAACTGGCGCCGATTGCAAAGCGAAAAAAGATAGTACTTAAATTAAAACACCAGAACCATCTCCCGGATATCCGGATGGATGCTGAAAGGGTCGGCCAGCTGCTTGACAATTTAATCGGAAATGCTTTAAAGTTCACCGATGAACGGGGATCTGTTACTGTTGAGGTCTTATTAAAAGTTCACGACACCAAGGAGATTCAAGTGTCGATTTCGGATACAGGCTGCGGGATTCATAAAGAAAATCTGGAAAATATATTCATTAAATTCAGGCGTATAGAGGGCGGAAAAGAGACGGCCAGAGGTACGGGACTCGGCCTTTCCATCGCCAAGCATGTGATTACGGCTCACGGAGGAAAGATATGGGTAGAAAGCACTCTCGGCAAAGGCAGCACTTTTTTCTTTACATTGCCTGCTGGTTAAGCCTTTCGCTTGTTGGCGCCGGATGTACCCTTTTGCATAAACCCGGTGAAGAGGAAAAGCTTTTGTTACAGGCAGAATCCTCTTCTGACAATAGCGATTTTACGAAGTTCGTTGCGGATTGGAGAGAAATATTAGAACGTTTTCCGAATACACACGGTGACCAAGCGCTTTATGTCATGGGTCTGGCATATGCCTTTCCGAAAAACCCGGATGCGAATTATGAAACGTCGATGAACCTTTTTAAAACACTCATCAGGGAATATCCGGAATCTGTTTTCATAAACCAAGCAAAAATCTGGACACACATTTTGGACAACTCCATTAAAAAGGAAAAAGAGATAGACAAAAAAAACAGAAAAATAGAGTTGCTGAAAAATAAACTCAAAGCGGAAGACAAAAAGATTAGAGATTTAACAAATCAGATAAAACGGTTAAAAGAGATCGATCTGGGTATTGAAGAAAAAAAAAGAAAGATTCTCCCTGAAGATGGACAGTAAGGATATGCGCGAACGGAAAGAAAAAATATTGGTTGTCGATGATGACCGGAACATTCTTCAGGTGATCCGGATGCGGCTTGTATCCGGCGGATATTATGTCACATCGGCGACCGGCGCCGAAGCGGCCCTGAAACTGGCTGAAAAAGAGCCGTTTGATCTGGCGTTGATCGATCTGAAACTTAACGGTCAAGACGGTATCCAACTGATGGAAAGTATACATCATATAAACCCACACATTCCTGTTATAATTCTAACTGCTCACGGAACCATAAAAAGCGCCGTCCATGCCATGAAAAAAGGGGCATACAGCTATTTGACCAAACCGTTTGACGGACATGAACTGCTGCAGCAAATAAACAACTGTCTGGAAAAGAGCAGACTTTCAAAAGAAGTGAAAAGGTTGCGGGGACTGGTCAAACAAAAATACGGATTTAATAATATAATCGGCAATAGCGAGAAGATTAAAAGAGTTCTCGCTCAGGTTGCACAGGCTGCCGCAACCGATTCCAATGTGTATATTGAGGGAGAAAGCGGTACCGGAAAGGAATTGATAGCAAAAAGCCTGCATGTTGCAAGCAACAGAAAAGACGGTCCTTTTATCGCCGTTAACTGTTCGGCCATACCGGAAAATCTTATGGAAAGCGAAATGTTCGGTTATGAAAAGGGTGCTTTTACCGGAGCGGAAAGGAGTAAAAAAGGACTTTTTGTCCAAGCCGATTCCGGCACGTTCTTTCTGGACGAAATATCCGAAATGCACTCGTCCATGCAGGTTAAGATGTTAAGGGCTCTGGAGGAAAAGGAGTTTTACCCGGTCGGAGGGACACAAACCGTAAAAGTGGATTCCAGAATCATTGCAGCGTCAAACAAAAATCTTGAGCAAGAGATAGAAAAGGGCAACTTCAGAGAGGATCTTTTTTATCGTATTCATGTGATTCCAATAAAGCTCCCCCCTCTCAGTGAAAGAAAAGAAGACATTCCGATTCTTTCCAGGTATTTTTTACAAAAAATTTCCAGGGAAATGGGGAAAGAAATTGAAGAGTTTTCGACAGATGCCATGCAAAAACTCATTTCTTACCCTTGGCCCGGCAATATAAGGGAACTTGAAAATACCATTGAGTGCGCCGTGGCCATGACAAACCGTAATATCATCACGGAAGATCTCATCCTTCAAACCCAAAATATCAGTCCCGAAGGTTTAAAATCGTTTAAATATGCCAAAGAGAATTTTGAAAAAAATTACCTCATTCAACTTTTTGAACTAACCCGGGGCAATGTCAGCAAGGCGGCCGAACTGGCTGGGAAATACAGAGCGGATATCTATGAACTTATAAAAAAATATAATCTTAAACTTACTGATTTCAGAAATAAGTAGGATAGCTGTTCGGCAATCCTGTGACCGTGACAACCTGAAAACCATCCCCTTCTCTCCATCCATTTAGACCGAATATTTTACCGCAGTAACATTTTTCACACTTTGCGCCTGTTTGATAGGCGAACTGATCCTCAATATTCCATCTTTCCATTATTTTTATCCCGCCTGTCTAAGCGAAGCGTAGATCCCGCTATCGGGGCCCCGTTAAACCCGAATTTGTTTAACCGGGATAATACTTTTTTTCTGATTTCCATATTTTTATGTTCAGAAATCATTTCCCCTGCCGATAACATATTCAGGGTATTCAATATATTTTTTAATGATTGATTATTGTCCATCCATAAATGGTAGATTTTGGTTTCCGGCAAGGCCCGAGCGAGTTTTCAACCGCAGGCATAGCGAGCTATTTCGAGGATTGAAAACGAGCGAGAACGCCACCGGGGGCCGAAAGATGCCGTTTATGGATGGACACTAGTTAATATTCAGTAACTATGCGCAAAAAAACATTAGGTTACATAACTGCACTTTTTTTTGTCCTATTTTTAATTTGCATCCCTGACACAACCTCTGCGTCTGATGCAACGAAAAATTATACGCGGTTGATGGAATTGATTAATATGGAGGATAGAGAAGGTCCCTTTTACGCATTTAACGACTTTGAACAATCTTTTGACCGAGATTTGCACAAAGCAAATATTGAATTTTTCAATCAACACCCTGATTTAATAAAAAAAATTCAGTCAGATCTTAACGACCTGCCGGTTCGATGGCGTATAGAAAATATCTCACACCGGCTTTTGTATGTCCCGGAGACAAGAAAAGAATATGCAGCTTTATTTGAAAGCTATTGTAACGATGTGATCGGTGACATTCTAAAACTTACGGAACTTAAAAACCCCTATATAAAAATTCATACACTGGGAGATTATAAGCCTGAAAATTCAGGAACAAATGGTATTAATGTCTTTATCGTTCATAATCTGGTAAAAGAATATGTAACGAGTTATGTGTTTTCAAGTGATGCTCAAAAACAAATCTCCATCGAACTGACCGGTAAGGTTTTTCCGGGTGAAGTGGGTTCCTATTCCAGTTATGTATATCTGAACGAAAACGGATCATTAGAATTTATTAGGGATTGTTATACGATTTGGCAGAATAGTGCAAAAAATCCGTATACTGCTTTAATGACTCCTGTGGAGGAAACACTCCATATTGCCTTGAGACGGTATACTGAAAAAGCGATTAAAGATGAAATAGAAAATAGTGCGGCTAAAACTTTAAAGGAAGTGGAACCCATCGTCGAGGACTGGATTTCAGTTGAAGAAGCGATTGTGGGAGGACTGGTTTACGCGCTATTGCCGTCAATCATTGAAAAACATATTCATAATCTGCCCGAATCTTTTGTCCGATCGGATATTGAAACCAAAAGCGAATTCAAAAAATACCGGCACTTAAGAAAAGGAATAAAAATTGTCGAGCGACTGGGATACAAAAAGTCCATAGAAATATACAAAAATGACCCGACGATGTTCCGCAATCTTTTAATATAATTTTTTTCTACAATCCCATTTTAAATCATCGCATAATCTGTCCTTGACATTGGGTCCACTTTAGAATAGGTGGTTAGCGTCTCCTCTCAGTTACAAATCTTTGTTCCTTGTAACACTATCAGCAAAATTGAAATCCTTAAATTCAATGTTTTCGAGATAAATTTTTAAAGATGAAAGGTCTTTTTGGATATGCAACAACTGCGAAAAAAAAATATATTCACCGCCTGGAAATATTTTCTCCTTTTCATTTTTCTTTTTTTTTGCTTCGTAACATCAGGCTATGCAATGGATATTACTCTGCAATGGCGCCCGAATAGTGAACCTGACTTAGCCGGCTACAGAGTTTTTTGTCGAGAGGAGGGGCAATCCTATAATTACACAAGCCCATCCTGGGAAGGCACAAATACCACCTGCACAATTCATGATCTGGATAAAACCAAGACTTATTATTTTGTCACAAGAGCATTCGATACTAAAGGGCTTGAGAGCGGTGATTCAAACGAGGTGTATATTGAAGCAACCCCAATGTATAAAACGGCGCAACTGGAATTTGATATGGTGAATGTGGGCGGCGACGACGTGACCGTCAACCTGGCCAACATCTACGTCAGCCCGGTCGTGGTCTGCTCGGTCAACTACAATAACAACACCACGCCGGTTGTGGCGCGGGTCAGTAACGTCACCTCGACGAGCTTCGATGTACGGGTGCAGAACCCCTCGGACGGATCAGTCAAGACGGATACCGTCAGTTACTTGGTGGTAGAGGAGGGCACCTGGAACATCGATGGTGTGAAAATCGAAGCCCAGACGTATCTGTCCACGGTTACCGACGAAAACAACAGCTGGGTCGGTGAGTCCCAGAGCTATGGGCAGAGCTATACTAACCCGGTATTACTCGGTCAGGTCATGACTGAGAACGACGCCGGCTGGTCGGTGTTTTGGTGCCAAGGCAGCAGTCGGAATGACCCGCCGTCAGCCAAGGCCTTGACGACAGGTAAGACCGTCGGCGAGGACATCGACACGACCCGGGCGGATGAGAGCATCGGCTTTATCGTGTTCGAAGCGGGACATGGCATGATCGGTGGGGTTGAGTTCGAGGCATCCGTCGGCGCCGATACGGTTCAGGGTGTGACTGACTCACCGCCGTATACATATAGCTTTGACACCGCCTTCGGTTTGGCACCGCAGGTGGCACTGAGCGGCATGGCGGGGATGGATGGCGGCGATGGCGGATGGGCATACGTGCACGGTTCGACGCTTGCCACGACCAAAAGTTTATACCTTTCCATAGACGAGGATATGATCGGCGATCCCGAGCGCAGCCATACCAGCGAGCAGGTCGTTTATGTTGTTTTCGAGACGGGCGGCAGTTTATCCGGAGAATGAGTTTTTTCGTTTAAAAAAAGAAAAAGGGGGAAAATGCATCCCCCTTTTTCTTTACGTTGCCCTTGTTAATCGAGATCCGGGTGTTATTTGAGTATCTCATAGGCAGTAACTGTGATCAGTTTCTTGCCTTCGCTTTCCAGTACAGTTCCCTTTACCTGAACTTTCATGCCCACATGAGAGAGTAGTTCCTTGCCCTGTTCGTTGTCGGCAACGCTAAAAATCTGTCCATCTTTGTCCACGAGCTGATTGGAATTATTGATTGTTCCGGTAATCATAATTCCCTGGTCTTGCTCCGCGGCTTGCTTTTCGGCGGATAAGGCGACGCCCGACATCATGACAACCATAAACAGTGCACATACTACCAGACAAATTGTTCTTTTCATTACATCCTCCTTTTGTTTTTCCCGACAATGCCGGGAATGTTTAAATTAAAACTATAGCGCAAAACAATTCTCCTATTTGACGAACATCCTAAAAATATACTTCATTTCACTTGCGCTACGATTATGAATCGATACGGTGAATCTGCAATTGATGTGCCAAATCTAATAAAAATATAACATTCTGAATTTTATATAAATTAAATCTCATTGTTTAAAAAAAAGGCAAGCATGTGAAGGATATTTCATACATCAAACTAAGGATACTTGAGAAGAATAAACACTCAAGTATTTGTAAAATAATGACTATCCACTGAAGGGAATTTCCTTCAGTGGATCTGAATTAAATTTGATGCTCAACGGTGTAGATATGCTGCTTTTCCCAAGACATTTATTTTTCATACCGAGTAAGCTCCTATAGATTATAATGTTTCTGGCCATAGGGTCGGTCCGCCCTTTAAAATTAAGACTTAATAAGTATATCCATTTTCTATGCCGGTTCAATCAAGGACCTTGGGCAAAGGCGGAAGTTTGTTCCGTGAACTGCTTAAAGCGGCTATAAAATCATGCACCACTTCAATGAGGGCAGAAGTGAGCGCGGCAATAAAATACATGGGGTTGGCCGATCTTTTT
Organism: uncultured Desulfobacteraceae bacterium; assembly: GCA_964492995.1. GTDB lineage: Bacteria > Desulfobacterota > Desulfobacteria > Desulfobacterales > UBA11574 > S5133MH16. Next base: position 9,565 of record CAZBOB010000060.1, read on the forward strand.
TTTATAAACATCAAAAGGTTGTAGAAAACTTCCTGTTTAAGGTTATACCTAAAAACTGCATGAAAAATCATGAAAAGGATAATTTATAATTATAATATCAAACAGATATCAATCTTTTCGCGTCATTAATAACGCATCGAAACACTGAATGAAAAACCCATCTTATTTTTCATGATTTTTCACCCTGTGGGATTACCACTTTTACCGCATCTTCTGTGTTGCAGGGCATTCGCAATAGTTACCTACGGCTTCACACCCTGCGCTTTTTTTCGTTAGAAACAATTATTCTTTGTTTCTAACGTGTTCTTTACAAACTCCGCAGATATTGCAGGATTCCATCGGACATGGTGGAGAGGTTTTGCCCTGCAGGGCTCTTTTGTACTCTTGTTTGAGAAACGACTTGTTAATGCCGTGATCAATAAAGTCCCAGGGGAACAATTCGTCTAAAGAGCGCTCCCGAAGGACGTAAAAATCAGGGTTTATGGGAGATGCTTTAAAGGTTTTGGGCCAGTTCCCCCGGTTCTTATTGGCCAGGGATAATATTTGCGCCACCTTACGGTCGCCCCGTGACAACAGGGCCTGAATATAAGCCCATCGAGGGATGTCCGCATGCACACGAACATTTGCCACTCTTTTAAGCCCTTGTTTTACTGTTTTTATCTTGTTTTTCAATGAACGAATATCATCCATGGCCACCCATTGAAAAGGAGTAAACGGCTTGGGAACAAAACTACTTAGACTGACGGTTATTTTTCCGATGCGTTTTCTGGCTCTGCTCGATTTGAGAAATTTGTGCTTTATCTGTTTACAAAGTGTGACAATAGTTTCAACATCATCCATGGTTTCCAACGGGAGCCCGACCATAAAATAGAGCTTTAAATTCGGTATGCCTTCAGCCACGAGCGTTTCAGCAGCGTTGAGGATATCTTCTTCAGTGATGCCCTTGTTAATGATGTTGCGCAACCGTTGGGAACCTGCATCAGGTGCGATCGTCGCGGTTTTGACCTTACTTTTCCTGAGTACGGACAGAAGTTCAGGGGAGAGGGCGTCCGCTCTAAAAGAGCTGAAAGATATTCTGATATTCTTTTCAAACTTCTGGTTGCAAAGCTTATGAATTTCAGGATGATCCGAGACTGCAGCGCCGACAAGGCCGATTTCGTCGGTCATTGAAATCCCTTGTTGCAAACATTTTTCGAGAAGCGAAAAAGGTCTGAATCTGGGTGGTCTGTAAACAAATCCTGTGCTGCAAAATCTGCACCCGTGGGGACAGCCTCTGCCGACCTCAATCAGAAATGTACGATCGAACGTCGTATCCGGGGTTAATATGGTACTGCAAGTGGGAGTTCTGGAAAGATCTTCTAAAAACCGGCGCTCGATTTTAACGGGTACGTCTAATACCGGCTCAAATGAACGAAATGTTCCATCTGAATGGTATGTGGCATTGTAAAATGCCGGAACATAGGTGCCCGGGACATTGCGGGCAAGGGTTTTTAAACAAGACTTTCTGTCTTGATTCAGCAATTCAGGGTGCGCTGTATCAAAAAACCGGGGAAGAATTGCTTCGGCTTCCCCGATCAGAAAACAATCGACAAAGGGCGCCACAGGTTCCGGGTTTAAAAAAAAAGCGACTCCCCCTGCGATGATAAGAGGGTGGGGGGTTTCTCTATCACTGGATCGCAGAGGGAGTCCTGCTTTTTCTAGAATGGTCAGAAGGTTGGGAAAGTCATTTTCAAATGAGACGGAAAAAGCGATTACGTCGAAAGCGGAAATAGGGCTTCCGGACTCTATGGTGGTGATACGTCCTGCTCCCGGTCTTTTATTCTCCGGTAGAAAACCCCTTTCGCATACAACGTGCTCAATTTCATTGAGCAAATAATATACAGACTGAAAACCGAGATTGGACATTCCAACATGATACGTGTTGGGGTAAACCAGCGCGATCGTGATCCGCCCTTTCCATGGTTTGCGAATGGTTCCGATTTCTGATTCAGCAAATCTTTTATGTAATTTATCGGTTTTCCATGCCATTGATGATTAAATGTAAATAAGTAAGCCGGACAAGCCGGAAATAACAAATCACAAGCATCAAATCTCAAATAAATTCCAAACTACAAGCTCCAAATTCCAAAAAAATACCAAATTCCAAAGAAATACCAAAGCCCAAATAAGATCCAAAGCCAATTGTTTGTTATTTGTTATTTGATTTTTTGACATAAAAACACAAAAAATCAAAGTTTAGGTGCTAATCCGCCTTCTTTCTTAAAAATGTCGGCACATCCAGGTCATTAAGGTCGTTGTTGTCAATTACAATCCCTTTGTATCCTCTGTATGTGGCGCCGCTCGATTCACCCACGGCTTGTTTCCGGCGGATAAATGTGGGTTCGTCATAATCTACGGCGTCATTTAAGTCGTCAAATGTGATATCTCTGATTTTGCCTCTGAGCTCAGTTCCCATTTCAGATTTAAGATTTGAATCGATTCCGGTTGCAATAACGGTTACCCGCATCTCATCGCCCAGAGTGTCGTCTATCACGGTTCCCCAGATAATATCGGCATTTTCTCCGACTTCATTATATATTCGCTCTGAAGCTTCGGTCATCTCTTCCATTGTCAAATCACTGTTACTGGTTATGTTTATCAAAACACCTTTGGCGCCGCAAATGGAGATATCTTCCAGCAGAGGGTGGGATATGGCACGTTCGGCAGCTTCCAGGGCACGGTTTTCAGCGTTGGATGTACCGATGCCCATGATGGCCATACCGGCTTTAGACATGGTTGTCCTGACATCGGCGAAGTCGAGATTGATCAGCCCCGGCATCATAATAAGATCAGTAATGCCCTTGACCGAATGGAGCAGAATCTCATCAGCTTTCTTAAACATATCGGTCATTTTGGCATTTTTTGACGCAATTCCCCTCAGCCTGTCATTGGGTATGGTGATAACAGTATCAGCGACTTTATTGAGGGAACTAATCCCCTCAGTCGCCTGTTTCGCCCTTTTTTGGCCTTCAAATGAAAAAGGCTTTGTTACCACCGCAACGGTAAGGGCATCAATTTCTTTGCAGAGTTCAGCGATAACCGGTGCGGCCCCGGTACCGGTCCCGCCGCCGAATCCTGCAGTGATGAACACCATATGGCTTCCCTCAAGCGCACTTTTGATGGCCTCGGAATTTTCAAGCGCGGCTTCCCTTCCGATTTGAGGATCAGCGCCGGCGCCGAGTCCCTGTGTCAGCTTTTCTCCAATCTGCATCCTTATGGATGCCTTTGAGATCTCAAGAGCCTGTGAATCTGTGTTGGCGGCGATAAATTTTACACCCCGGAGCTTGGAATCGATCATATTGTTAATCGCATTTCCACCTGCTCCTCCAACACCAATTACAACGATTTTTGCGGAACTTTCAGTTTCTACCAAGGTAAACGTCATTTTCCCCACCTCCTGTAAAATAAATTTAAATTACATCTTTAAACCACCTTTTCATCCGGGTCATAACCCGGTGAAAAATGTTTGAGTCACGAATCCTGAATTTCTTTTCGGGTTGATTTTTTGCTCCGTACAGGACGAGTCCGACACCGGTGGCATACATGGGATTGTTGACTACATCGATAAGGCCGCTGATTCCCCTGGGTGTACCGAGTCGGCTTGGAACATCGAAAATCGATTCGGCAATATCCGTAATACCGTGCAATAGGGCTGATCCACCGGTTAGAACCAGGCCGGATGTGATGACGTTGTCCATCCCGGCTCGGAAGATTTCCCTTTTTATTAATGTGAAGATCTCTTCGATACGGGGTTCTAATATTTCTCCCAGTATCTGCCTGGGAAGTTTTCTTGGCTTGCGCCCCCCCATGCCGGGGACTTCAATGGTTTCTTCGTTGCTGATATTCTGGGCAACACAGGTGCCGTATTTTATTTTGATCTTTTCAGCTTCGGCCCGCGATGCGCGCAAACCGATACTGATATCATTTGTCAGGTTGTTACCCCCAAGTGACAGAACAAACGTATGTTTGATGTTTTTTCCTAAAAAGATTGCCAGATCGCTCGTTCCGCCACCAAGATCCAGAAGTGCCGTGCCCAAATCTTTCTCCTCATTGGTCAGCACGGCTTCACCCGAGGCAAGTGGTTCCAGGACGATATCGCAGACATCAAGACCGGATCGGTTTGCGCATTTTACAATGTTATGGGCAGATGTGACGGCACCGGTCACAATATGAATTTTAGCTTCCAGTCTTACGCCGGACATACCCACAGGATTTTGAATACCGCCCTGATCATCGATGATAAATTCCTGGGGAATTACGTGGATGACTTCACGGTCCATGGGAATTGCCACGGCGCGTGCTGCATCAATGACCCGTTCCACATCATTCTTTGTTACTTCAGGACCCTTTATTGCTACGATTCCACGACTGTTAAAACCGGTTATATGACCTCCGGCGATCCCGGCATATACGGATGAAATTTCACATCCGGCCATAAGTTCCGCCTCTTCAACAGCCTTTTGAATCGATTCTACCGTAGATTCAATATTTACCACTACGCCTTTCCGAAGTCCAATTGAGGGGTGGGTGCCGATACCGATAATATTTATTTTATTTCCTTCCACCTCACCAACCACAGCGCAGATTTTCGTCGTGCCAACATCAAGGCCGACAATGATATTTTCCTGTCTTTGCATGTTAAACCTCCTTATGACCTCGTGCGGGCGACTCTCTTTTCGTTGGATGTATGACAATGCGATTTAAATTATTGAGATCGATTGATTCGAGATGTGAGAAATCCCGTCTTTTTTTGAGATGTGCAAGAATATTTTTAAGTCTGTCATATTTATTCGGGTAGTCATTATATCCGATTTTTATTTCTTTGATGCGATCAAAGGCATAAATTGTAAGGCCCATTTCCCTATCCACCTGAATCTTTTTTATTAACTTGTAAGGAAGAACGCTTTTACATTTTTGACCCAGTTCCAGAACATTCATTACAGCGTTAAAAGGTATGCTGCGGGGTTTGTCCCGTGTATTGATGTCTGAAAACGCAAGTCCGCTGATAATCGGCAGTTGGTCAGGATCTGATACCGCCATTTCTTTGAATATTTCTCCGGAAGTATTGATTAAAAATTTGCGGCCAAGGTCGAGAATGGCAAGCGGTTTGTGTTCTTTTATTTTGATATTTATTCCGGAGGGAAGATCTCTGCTGACCTCAGCCTCGGTGATCCATGAATGTGCCAGCAGTCGCTTTCTGGCCATTGAAAGGTTTACGGAAATAATATTTATCCCCTTTTTTATCTGTGTCTGCTCGAGGACCTGTTTTTCAGAGAGCCTGTCCGTACCGGTAACGACCAGTTTTTCGGCCCTGAAATAGTCGCATTGTGTTAAAACGTCGTAACTAAAAATAAAAACAAAGCTAACCAGCTGCAAAACGACGATTACACCCGCTGTTTTAACACAGAAAATAAGACGCCTTATAATTCTGTTACGCTTTTTGGCAGCGCTGTTCTTATAATAGTTACTTCGTATGTGCTTACGACCCAACAACCCTAACCTCTCTTTCAAGATTAATGTTGAACTTTTTTAATACGGTTTCTTCAACAAGTTCCATCAATTCCAGGAAATCAGCGGAGGATGCTTTATGGTGGTTTATAATAAAATTGGCGTGCTTTGATGAAATTTTTGCTCCGCCGATCGACTTTCCCTTAAGTCCGGCCGCATCAATGAGCTCACCGGCAGTCTTTCCGGATACGGGATTTTTAAAAAAACATCCTGCACTGGGCAGACCTCTCGGCTGTCTTTGCCAGCGTGTTTCTAAAATTTTTTGGGCCTCTTTTTTCAGTTTTTCAGGGTCCGAAGGGTGCAGACAGAAACAGCCGTCTAATATTACCTGTTGCCCGCGATGAACATCTATTTGCTCTTTGTTCCATGAAATTTTCCTGTAAGCAAAATCGAGCTTTTCTTTTTTAATTTTGCGCACCTGACCGGTGGGAAGCAGAATGCTTATTGATTCAAGGACACGTTCCATGGAACCATAGGATGTGCCTGCATTCATAATAATTCCCCCCCCAACCGTACCCGGAATGCCCATGGCAAAATTCATTCCTTCAAGTCCCCTCTTCAGGGCAAAGGAACAAAGTGTTTGCATGCGGGCACCTGCCATGGCGGTAACAATAATCTCATCGGCGTTGCCGTCTGTTTGAGAAATTGTATTAAGGCACTGTGTCAATACGATCACAATTCCCTTTATACCGCTGTCTTTGACCAGTAGATTTGTGCCGTTGCCGATAATCAGATATGGGATTTTTTTGTCCCATGACCGTTTTACAAGGGCCTTTAAGGCCTCAATATTTTCCGGAGCAACAAAAGCTTGTGCCGGGCCACCCACACGTAATGATGTATGTTTTGACATGGGCTCGTCAAATTTGACATTGTTGCCGAAACGCCTTTTAAGCCATTTTATTGAATCAGAATACAGAGCCATAATTTACGTCTCGGAATTTCTACAATTCTTTCAGTACCATTTCCCCGACTTTCCAAACATCTCCTGCGCCCAAGGTTAGAAGAATGTCTTCCGGGTTTAGGATTTTTATCAGATGTGAAACCGCTGTTTCGAAATCTTGCAAATAGACGATTTCTTTGTGGCCATGACTCCGAATTCCTTCAAACAAAGCACGGCCTTCTACGCCATTTATCTTTTCTTCTCCGGCTGCATATATGGGAAGAACCACCAGCAGGTCGGACTGATAAAATGAAGTTGTAAAGTCATCAAAGAGCGCCTGGGTTCTGGTATAGCGGTGGGGCTGAAACACCACCACAACCCGCCTGTGGGGCCAGCTTTCCCTGACGGCTTGCAGCGTGATTTTGATTTCCGTAGGATGATGACCATAGTCGTCCACAACGGTGACCCCTTTTTTTTCTCCTTTAATCTCCAGCCTGCGCTGAACACCTTCCACGTTTTGCAGAGCCGATTTTATAACATCAAATGAAATATTGAGTTCAATTCCAACTGCAATGCTTGCCAGGGCGTTATAAACATTATGGATGCCCGGAAGATTCAAAACGATTTCTCCGAGTTTTGTTCCAAGATGATAGACGTGAAACCTGCTTTTCAGCCCTTCAAAAACCACGTCTTTGGCCTGGAAATCGGCCTGAGTACTCATTCCGTAAGTTGTAAAACGTTTTTGGATGCTCGGGATAATATCCTGGATCGGCTCATTATCCAGGCAAAGGACCGCCAGACCGTAAAAAGGTATTTTGTCAATAAAGCTTAAAAAGACTTCTTTGATGGCGTTCAAATCCCGGTAAAAATCGAGATGCTCACGATCTATGTTCGTTACCACTGCTATGGTCGGAGAGATTTTCAGAAAAGAACCGTCACTTTCATCGGCTTCAGCCACGATATAATCTCCCTCTCCGAGAAGTGCATTGGAATTTATGCTTTTGAGTTTTCCGCCGATAACCACCGTGGGATCAAGCCCGCCTTTACCCAGTACAGAAGCGATGATCCACGTGGTAGATGTTTTGCCGTGGGCGCCTGCAATGGCGACGCTGTATTTTAAACGCATGAGCTCGGCAAGCATTTCGGCTCTGGGTATTACCGGGATTGACGCTTGACCGGCGGCGACAACCTCAGGGTTTCCGGGGCCGATCGCCGATGACGTTACCACAACATCCGCCCCGTGGATTTGCTCGGCAGAATGTCCTTTAAATATAATACCGCCAAGGTTTTCCAGGCGCCGGGTAATGTCTGAAATACTGCTGTCGGATCCCGACACCTTGTAGCCTATATTGAGGAGGAGTTCGGCAATTCCGCTCATCCCGATACCGCCGATTCCGACAAAATGGATATGGTATTTTTTTAGAAACATATATTTTTATCTTACTGGTTTTATTGGTTTAATTAGTTTGTAGCAGTCATCAACAATAACTGTTGCTGCATCGGTACGACATAGGTCCTTTGCCCGGGATGCCATCTGACGAAGCGTATCCGGGTTTGAGGCGTAAAAATCAATTCGCTCGGCAAGGGCTTTGCCGTTGAGATCTTTTTCAAGGATCATTTCGGCGGCCCCGGCTTTTTCCAACGAACGGGCGTTTAAAACCTGGTGATTATCCGCAGCAAAAGGGAACGGTATGAAAATAGCGCTCTTTCCAACAGCTTTGATTTCCGCCACTGTTGTTGCTCCTGCCCGACATATGACAAGATCGGCTTTTTGATATTGCCGGTCCATATCATTGAAAAATGCTTGAACTCTGTAGGACATACCATACAGTTCGTATGCATTTTTTACTCTTGTTTCATCATTGAGTCCGGTCTGATGAATAAAGAAAAACTTATCTTTGTCTTTGATCTTTTCTATGGCTTCCAAAAGAGCCATGTTTATGCTGTGAGCTCCCTGGCTTCCCCCTAGTATCAGGATCACAAAATGTCGCTTTTGCTCTGAATCGTCAATTCCGAAGCCTTTTTGATTCTTTGGGTATTGCAGAATTTCTCTGCGCACAGGGTTTCCGGTATAAAGAACTTTTTTAGGGCTTAAACCGGTTGGAATATCATCAAACGAAACATATACCCGGTCGGCAAGACGGGATAAAATTCGGTTTGTAATTCCCGGCAAAATATTCTGCTCATGAAGAACTATTTTAATGCCTAGAAGCCATGCTCCGGCAACCAAAGGGCCTGCGGAATATCCCCCTACACCAAGGACCAGATCCGGCCTGAATCGTTTCAGGATCATGACAGATTCAAATATCCCTTTAGGTATTTTCAGGATAGACTTGGCCTGGTTCCATAGTCCCCGGCCCTTGATTCCTTCTGATGTAATACGTTTATGGGCAAAATCTGCTTTTGCTAACGCTTTGGTTTCAAAGGGCTTGCCGGTACCGACAAATAAAAGTCTGTTGTTCGAATTTCTGGCCATAAATTCTTTAGCGATGGCGATGCCTGGAAAAAGATGGCCGCCGGTGCCTCCACCGGCGATGACAATGCGCAAGGGACCCGAAGACTCCCGAGATGAGCGAAAGTCTCTTGCTATCTGTGCTTTTTTGTCGCTTTGCCCCATAACTGACGTCTCGGAAATTCTACAACTTCTTGAAAATACAGGTTTATTAATAGTAACCTGTTTATGTCATCAGAATGGAAGAATGGAATGCTGGAATGTTGGAATATTGGGGATAAAGGCGGAAGTAAAACATTGTAATTGTAAAAAACTCCTTCAAACCCATTATTCCATTACTCCATTGTTCCATTATTCCAATTGGGGCGAAGCCCCTAAGTTCTGTTTGCCGCTTGTCATTTGAACAGAATTAAAACCCTGATGAATTCGTAAACTAAGAATTCATCACAGTTTAGGTTTTAGGATTCAGCTTTTAGGATATTAAGATTAGCTGTTTTAGCAGATGCTTAAAACTTAACACCTAAAACTTAAAACGTTCGTGAAAATCGTTTTTTAACTTTTTACGAGACCATTACCTTTAGGCCTTTTAAACACTTTTTTAGCGGTTCCTATATTCATCAGTATTCCTATTGATGCCATATTTAATAACAGGGATGTGCCGCCGTAACTCAAAAAAGGGAGGGTAAGTCCCTTGGTCGGCAGGAGTCCGAGGGCAACCCCCATGTTAACGCATACCTGGAGGCCTATTGCCGTTGTCAGCCCGATGGCTACGAATGATCCGAATGAATCTTTACAATTTCTGGCAATAAAGATTCCCCTCCAGAAAATCAGTATATAGAGACCCAGGATAATCAGGACTCCCCAAAGTCCGAGTTCCTCTCCGATTACCGAAAAGATAAAATCGGTATGGGGTTCAGGAAGGTAAAACAGCTTTTGATAGCCTTTCCCGATACCTGTGCCCCATATTCCTCCTGTTCCAAAAGCCATGAGGGAATGAACAATCTGGTAGCCGTCATTTGCAGAATACTGCCACGGATTCAGGAAACTCATGATACGTTTTAAGCGATAGTCAGCACTGACCATAAAAAAATATGCAATGGGGATTATCAAAACCAATGACGTTATTAAATGCAAAATGCGAACGCCGCCGACAAAAAGCATAACCCATGTAAGAACTCCAAGGATAATCACTGAACCGAAGTCAGGCTGAAAAATGATCAGGACGGTAAACATACAAAGGATCATAATATGTGGCAGAAAACCCACATAAAAATCCTTAAGCACATCCTTTTTTTTATTCATGGAGTGAGCAAGATAGATTACCAGTGCAAAACGGGCAAATTCAGAGGGCTGAAATGAAAAACTCCCCAGACGTAACCACCGTTTTGCCCCTCCTGCCGAATATCCGAGCCCGGTAATCAGAATTGCAGCAAGAAAAATCAGAGCCAGGATAAGGAGCGGATATGTCAAAGAACGAAAAAACCGGTATGGAAAACGGCTGCAGATTATTAGGGCGACGATTCCTAATAAAGCGAAAAGCAATTGTTTTTTTAAAAAATAATACTCGGTTCCAAATTTTTTAAAGGCCAGGGCGGAACTTGCGCTATAGACCATTACAATTCCTATACCCACCAGGAAAAGAACCGGGAACAACAGCCTGACATCGTAATAGAAGGACTGTTCGCCAGTCTTCCGGCTTTTTTGGTTATTTTCGGTCATGCTTATTTTATTTCAGGGTTCTTTAAGATTGCCGATCACCCGGCGGAAATCTTCTCCGCGTTCAGCATAACTGCTATACATGTCAAAGCTTGAACAGGCTGGAGATAAAAGCACAATATCACCGGGCGATGCCGCACGATATGCCGAAAGTACCGCATCTTCCATTGTAGATGCGGTTTGCACTCTTTCCCTGCAAACTTCCTCAAGAACAGATTTTATATTATCCTTTGCCTCTCCCATTACGATCAGTTTTTTAATGTGTTGTCGAACCGGTTCCAAAAGTTTATGAAAATCTCCTCCCTTATTACGGCCCCCCATAATAAGGACGATGGGTTCACCGAAGGTTTCAAGTGCTCTTATTACTGCGTCAACATTTGTTGCCTTTGAATCGTCGAAAAAATGCACGTGGTTTAGGGTCGAGATATATTCTGTCCGATGGGGAAGCCCCTTAAAATCGTTCAGGGCTGATTGCACTCCTTCCGGGGTCCCGCCGACGGCAATGGCCGCCAGTGATGCCGCGGCGGCATTTTCAAGATTGTGCCGGCCCAGAAGGTTTGTCCCGGAAAGGTCGATAGATATTTTTTGGTTTTTTTTCATGCGAATCGTTATGTTGGCAGGGGTTGGCGGATCACCCCGGCGGATGACCGCATTTTCCCTGTATTTAGCTTGAGAATTATCCTGATGACAGAAGATGAGCTTTCGGGCGCGAAGGTCTTTGGTTACTGAGTGGATGATCGGATCGGAACCGTTTAAAACTGCGCTGTCGCTTTGTTGCTGATTTTCAAAGAGCCGACCTTTTGACCGGGCATAGGAATTAAAGTCCGGATAACGGTCCAGATGATCGGCAGTGATATTTAGCAGAACGCCCACACGAGGCCTGAACGTATCGATGGTATCGAGCTGGAAACTGCTGACTTCAGCCACAACAATGTCTGCTGGTTCTCTTTTGTCTGCGCAATCGATCAATGGGTTGCCGATATTGCCGCCAACGAAGACCTTAAACCCCGACTTTTCAAGCATGCTGCCCAAAAGCGCGGTTGTCGTAGTCTTACCGTTGGTGCCGGATACGGCAATAATAGGTTCCCGGATATATCTTGCAGCAAGCTCGAGCTCTCCTACTATGGGAATTCCTTTTGCTATGGCCCGTTTTATCGGCAGAATTGTAAGGGGAACGCCGGGGCTTACCACGATAAGATCAGCCCGTTCAAAGGTTTCAATATTGTGGTTCCCGAGTTCCATATTGACACCCAGTTTGTGTGCTATGGGAGCATAAGCGCCCAGCTCTTTTTCACCGGCCATATCCGTTACCGTTACAGAGGCACCTTTTTTATGGGCGAACCGTGCTGCTGCAATTCCTGATATGCCGAGGCCGACGATAAGAATATTTATGTGATTAAGATCCATCTGATAAATCAGGTTATAATGTATTAGTACCTTAGTTGTAAATTTTGTGCTTGTTATGGCAGAAAAATGCTTAACCAATTAAGTGTGAAATGCCTAAAGTGATCTAAAGTGCCTAAAGTTAAGG
>CAZBOB010000061.1:0-21534 GCA_964492995.1 uncultured Desulfobacteraceae bacterium
AATAATTTACATTAATTCTAAAAATATTTTTTCAAAGAGCGAAATGTAAGTTAAAGGTGTGTTGCCTTTTGCGGAAGATCTTCAACCGGCAATTACGTCTGAACTTGATCGAAAAGTGTACCTGAGTATGTCTGAAGAAAATATTGCGGATAAACTGCCGGGCTGGCTTCTTTCTACAGGAACCATCAGAATATTAGCTCTTTGGGCTGTATTGCACCATCCACCCCCCTGAATATACTCCTTAAGTACGATGAATGCTTTAATGCTTTTTCATGATCTACCCGGTCCCAAAAATAGAGCGCCTCTTGAAAAAAATAATCGGCCATTTCATTGAGGAACTGATCACATCAAGCCCTTTTCCTTGAATGACAGGTAGCCCTTTTTTGTAACAATTATGTGATCCAAGACAGATATTCCAATGATATTGCCAGCATCTATCAATTGTCGCGTCGTAATGACATCATCAGGGCTGGGAGCAAGTATGCCTGACGGGTGGTTGTGAGCAAGGATGATGCTGGCAGCCCGGTCAGATATTGCATCTGCAAATACCTCTCTCGGATGAACCTGGTTTGTATTCAGAAGACCTACCGTGACAACCCTGTTTCCGATGACCTCATTGGCTCCGTTTAAAGATATGCAAAGAAAATATTCCTGCTTTTTATCGGCAATATGTGAAATGAGCGGCAAGATATCTTCTGCTTTCTTGACGAAAGTACTTTCCTTTAACAGTCTCCGTCTCGCAAATTCAAAAGCAGCCACGATCTGGCATGCCTTTGCAAAACCAACACCTTCTGTCGAGACAAGGGTCTTTACATCTATCGTTTCTATGTGGTTATCAAGCTTTCGCAAAATGGCATGTGATATTTGAAAGACATTCTTTCCCTTCACACCGCTTCCAAGGAGAGTTGCGAGCAATTCTACATCTGAAAGCGCTTTCGCACCTTTGGCCGCCAGTTTTTCCCGTGGTCTGTCAAAACTGGGAATCTCTTTAATGGGTTTCAAAATGATCTCCGATGGTTATATCCGGCCTTACTCGATGTTTTAGGGGAGGGACGATTCCGATTTCCGGCTTTCCAATTCAATAACGCCTCGTAATTGTTTTATAATACCCTCTCTAATTTTTCTATTTTTTGTCTTGCGAAAGAGCTTTATGAGCGTAATTTCCTCCTTATTAAGGGGCGGGAAGGTTTTACGGAGCTCTTTTCCAGACGTATATTCTATAGCGAAATCCGAAACCTTCGGAAGGCTTTCGCCTTGCTCAAAAAATGAAGTAATATCAACGCCAAGAACCTCTGAGATCTGTTGCAAACGCACGACAGAAACTCGGGTTGAACCTTTCTCATATTTTTGAACTTGTTGAAATGATACTCCTATTTTTTCAGCCAGCTCACTCTGAGAAAGACCCCAGCCCTTTCTTAGTTGCCTTATTTTTTCCCCAATTTTTTTGTTGATCAACCGCTTTTACCTTCCTGAATGCATCCTTATTTCACCCATTTAAGAATAATTTTATTTCATAAATAGCTGAGAAAGTCCAACAACTCACGGTTGTATTTATTTTGTTGATTTTATATCTTTATAGTTGTATATACTAGAATCGGTATCCATCCGTATAAGCGTTCTTTATTTGCTGTAGCGTACTGATTTCCAATGTAAAACAACATATATCTCGCCATTTTTACGTCAAAGGGTGAAACATTTTAATTATTTTCTCAGAGCCGGTTCAAATGTGTTTTTCATGAGCATAAGCATAGCTCGAATTATCCAATTGATTATATACTTCTTTTGTAGGAGCCCGAAATGAAGGGGGGAAGGATGGAGAAAAAGAGGATCCTTATTGTAGATGATGAAAAATCTATGAGGCATTTAGTGGCTGAGGTTTTAGGGACTCAGGATTACGAAATAACCATGGCAAATGACGGTGTCGAGGCAATCAAACAGATTGACAAAGAGTTTTATGATCTAATTATCACCGACTACATGATGCCCCAAATGGATGGGCTTGAGTTAACCTGCAGGATAAAAGCAAGATACCCGTTCATGCCTATCCTTGTCGTCACCGGCAGGGCGCCTGTCCAAGATCTTCTTAAAAATGGGGCCACCGCCTGTATCATGAAACCATTTGATATTTTCGAGCTGCGATGCCTAGTAAAAACCATCTTAAATCGAGGAATACAGGGAATCGATGAAAAAAATCCATAAATGCCGTTTCCGCCTGATTGGCTGTCCTCTCTAAAAAAAGCCTGCATCCCTATGGAGCCGGCTGGGGTTTGCATGGTCTCCAGCGAAGGGACCTGCGCGGCATATTATCGCTACCACAGCACATAGAGAAGCTCATTTAATTATTTTTTGCACACAGGACATTGCTGGCTGCAGTTCGGGCACAGCAAATGGAGGTGCCGGCAAAAATGAATGCTAAAGGTGCTGAGCCCGCAACCCTGGCACACCTGGGGATTCATGAATTTGTTGGCCGGATTGTAGATCAGGGAAAGACGCTGCTGCTTTCTGCCGACAGATACCCGATACAGAACTTTGACAGCCGGGGTGCGGATCAGCATAGCGGCGCAAAGTTTAATGTTGACACGTATGCTGTATTTTTTTAACAAATCGTCGGTTTTGCGGGCCAGTTCATCCGGAAGCAAGCCTATTTTTTGTTGGCGCTCTTGGATCAGTTGTGTGGAAAGCCCCGGTCTTTCAAGGCTTGCTTTCATTTCCTGTTCCAGATCAATATAATATTCTTCCAGACTGGCCACATCGCGACGAAGCCTTCGGTTCATACTGTCCCGAAATGGTGCGATTTCTTCTGCCAGGTCCGCCTCTATATGGCATCCGACCCATTTTATGATTTTCCGAATCTTTTCTTTTCCCCAACTGATCGGTTTTTCTTTGGTTTGAAACCCGCTGACAGCAAGCCCCATATTCTGCTCCATGTCCGCAATCCGGGCGCCGGATTCAAGATTGAATATCAGCTTGATAAGACCTTCCTTTTGTTCATCGCTTTGGGCCAGATACGTACAGGCCAGCATCAGGTATTCGGTCCGCACCTCTGCAAAGCTTTCAACCTTGCCCACAGCGCCATAAAAGGCAAACTGATTCCGGATCAGGCTATCAAACCCCTGGCTTTTAAGATAATCAAAGTGCAGATGACATTCGATCAACGGGACCGATTCGCAAGCCGCATTGACCATTTTTTCCAGTAAAGGTGAACCGAAATTGACCGAACAGATCGATTCCGAGTCCGGATCTGTATCGATCTGAATAAACTCAGATGTTTGAAGCAGTTTGGATAGATGATCGGGCAGAAGCACGCTAAAACCTTTGCTGCTTTTTTCTATTATCGCACCACGATTTTTAAGAAACCGGCAAACAAAATGTTCCAATGTTTGATCCGAATCAAAGCTCATAGTCTTCTCCAAACAGCTTCTCATCCAGAGCCTTGGTCTTTTCATATCCGGCTTTGTTGCGTTTCAGGCGGGTGGCCAGTTGATCGAATCTTTTTTTTCTTTCTGCTTCGGAAACCGATTGAATCCAGATATCATAGACCATATCGGAAAATTCCTTCTCGCCCCGGATACGACCCAGAATCATGTCGATTTCACCGATAACCAGCTCAAACATATTGATCTTTTTGTCAAGCACTTCGAGAATATAGTCCTCGGCGCTACCTGTGGCACACAGGTTGTAAATAGCAACTTCATTCTCCTGTCCGATTCGGTGGATGCGGCCGATACGCTGTTCGATCTTCATTGGATTCCACGGAAGATCATAGTTGATCATCTGGTGGCAGAACTGGAGATTTCGACCTTCCCCACCGATCTCCGTGGTCAGCAAAATGTTCGTTTTTTCCTTGAATTTTTTTATTTGTTCATCCTTGCTGCGGTTGTTCATACGACCGTGAAACAGGGCATGGGGAATTTTATTCCACGACAAAAAATCCGACAGATGATCCAAGGTGCCAAGATATTTGACAAAGATGATTTTTTTCTCCGAAGACGATCGTAACAGCTTCAGCAGCATCCTACTTTTGCGAGTATCATCCATGGAACGGCACAGGTTGTTTATGGCCTGAATCTCCTTTTGATGATGCAGTAAAAGGTCTTTTTTACCCAGCATGCGCGACAGGGTCATGTTCACCGCATGAGGGGATGATCCGGCTTCGGCCAGCAAGTTTTTAAGCAGCAGCTTGCGGCTAGTTCCATCTGTGGCATTGATGCCTTGGACCAGTCCGGTAATTCTTTCGTAAAGCTCTTTTTCACTCCCGCTCGGATCAACTCGTATGGTATGGGCGAAACGCGGCGGCAGCCCGATTTTAGCCAGCGCGCGAGTGTTGCGGATCATAACCTCTCCCAGAAGTGTTTTGAGCCGGCTGCGATTCCGGGGATCGGTAGGATCACCACGCGTCATGAATTCCTTGCGAAATTCAGAAGCCGTCTTTAATTGCCCGGGTTTCAGCAATGTAATGAGATTATAGAGCTCCATCAGGTTGTTTTCCACCGGTGTGGCCGTCAGCAGCAATAAAAATCGCTTTTTCAAAGTATTGATCAGTTTCCAGTTGAGGGTGCTCCGGTTTTTGAGGTGATGGGCCTCATCAACGATGACCATGTCATATTCCCGTTCAGTGACCACTGAAAAGTTTTTCTTTGATTTTGCAAGGTTGATAGAAGCCAGAGCAAAAGGTTCCTGCCAGAAGCGATCCCCTTTTGCGCGGTAATCCGAATCATCGGTAGATGGAAAATCGAGTCCGAATTTTTCCCGCAACTCCTCCTTCCATTGGCTCACAAGGGAGGTGGGGGTTAAAATCAGGGCACTTTTCACCATTCCCCGATGAATATATTCCTTAAGTACGATGGATGCTTCAATGGTTTTTCCAAGGCCCACCTCATCCGACAGCAGGGTGCGTCCGCGAAAACGTTTTAACACCTTGCGGGCTGTTTCTTCCTGGTACCATAGAGAGCGAACACCTTGTAAGTTTGCAAGACAGATTAGGTTTTCAAAAGATTCCTTGAATCGGATTTGATAGCCTTCAAGAGCGAGGTTATAATTTTCATGGGTTGTGAAATGCCCCCGGGACAAAGGTTGCGTGAAAGAAGCGGTATCTACTTCAATGGATATCGGTATTTGCGGAAGCGGGACCCTGTTTGCCGATTTTTTTAAAGGTTTGCTTTTGGGAAGCGGCTTTGCAGTTTCGATGGTTTCAGCGGGGGAAGGCTTCGGGGTCATCGCAGCGCGGCGAGTTGCCGGCTTTTGTAACATCTCCAAATGTCCCCGGCAGTACTGCTGAATTTTAGCTATGTCGGATCGCACCTTCCGTTTATTGCGGATCTTTATTTCGGGAAGCATATTCAGCAACTGATCGGCAACATCCAGCGCCACTTCGTATTGTTTATCCCTAACCAAAAGGTCGCATAAAATAAGAAGCCGATCATCTTTAATCGGCCCGTTGTTGTAAAGCCTTAAAAGACCCTTGCGCATAAGGTCCTGCCGGTCCAGCTCGAAACCCAGGTCCACCATGGCCTCAAGCATATCCGGGCTTTTCGGATCATACCGCAAGGCTTTCATTAAAAGCGTCAATGCTTTTTCATGATCCATCCGGTCCCAATACCAGAGCGACTCATGAAAAAAATAATCGGCCCTTTCCTTTTGGATGTTGGCCGCCAGTTTGTTTCGCCGCTCTTTGAGTTTGGCCTTGCGTTTGACTTGTCTTTTTTTTGATTTTACCTTTGCCATAAGAATAGTTACAAACAGGAACAGAAAAAGATGATATCAGGTTATGCGGCCGCCCGTTTATAGATCAACTGATTTGGCAGCCAGTGATGATCACATGATTTCATACCACAATTGTTTCCATCATGCACCTATTTTGCTTCCGTCTGAGCATCAAATTAAAAGTACAATTCAATTTATATATAGATTCCAGGCATTATTAGGCTAAAATATTTGAGATTTAGCCCTTTACATGTTATGTCTCGAAAAAAAAAGAAACAGAAGAAATGAAAAAATCCAAAATAGCTCTAAAACCTTATCTGGATACAATCGTCGGCTATTGTAACGCCCTTTCAAATCAAGAGCTGACAGATATTGTTATCCATCTTGCAAAGGATGTTTCGACCTCGGGCAGGGTCAAATTTTTGGAAAAAATCGAATCGTGTCTTCCGGGTCGAAGACCGGCAGTGCTACCTGAAGCAGATCTGGTTGATCAGATCCTTGACGACATTGAAGCGCTTAAGGAAAGCATTGAGGAAAGAATCAACTCCATCGAAGACGGAAGTTACTGGGATGATCCTGATGACTGGGAAGATGATGGATATTATGACGACGAACCTGATTATATCAGACAGGATCAGGTTGAAGAGCTGGAATAGTTCTTTAATGATGCCGAAAACATGTTTCTGGATGACAGGCTTGAAAATGCACGGAAATTGTATGAAGCCTTGTTCATATTGATCAGTTACATTAAGGAACATACATACTTTTCACCCGGGCTTGAAATAGATATCAGGGAAGCCAGGGCAAGATACTGCCGCTGTGTCTATGAAACCTCAGCTGCGGATAAAAGACTGGATGAATTTGCTGCGGCCAAGGAAATCGACGTGTCTGTTCCTTATGATGAAAATGAATATAATAAAGACTATCCAATGCTTCAGGATGTCATTGATACAAGGCTCGGCGAGATGGAAAATATAAAAATGATCCAATACCATTTATACAAGATGGAGGGTTGGATTGGACAAAGGTTACCGAAATCGAAATTATCGAGATAACCGACATACATTAAACAAGGGAGCATAAATATCATGTTGACGGCAAAAAAACTTTACAGGTTTGAGCCTGATTACGCGATTCCTCCGGGAGAAACCCTCAAAGAGGTCATGGAATCGCTGAATATGTCGCAGAAAGAACTGGCCATTCGCACCGGTCTGACTGTTCAGTCTCTCAACCGTATTTTCAATGGGGATCAGCCCATTTCGTACGAAACCGCCAACAAGCTTGAATTGGCCACCGGTGTTCCGGCACGCATGTGGAACAATCTGGAGGCACAATATCGAGAGCAGTTGGCCAAAGCTAAAGAACGAAAGCAGCTTGAAACCGATCTCGACTGGTTGAAGACGATTCCCACCCAAGAACTTATCCAGCGTAACGCCATTGAGTCCCAAAAGGACCGAGTGCTTCTTTTAAGAGAGACACTAAAATTCTACGGGTTGAGTAGTGTGTCGGCATGGAAAGATATCTGGGCAAAACCGGCGGTTGCGGCCCGGCGCTCACAGTGTTTCGAAACCTGCCCGGGTCCGGCATCTGCCTGGATCAGATTGGGAGAAATTCAGGCCCAACGGATTGATTGTCCGCCCTTTGATAAAAATATTTTCATCCGGGCCGTAAAAAAGATCCGCTTGCTGACAGTCAAGGGTCCCAAAGAGTTTATTCCCGAAACCATTCAGCTTTGCGCAGATTCCGGTGTTGCCCTGGCGCTGGTTCCGGAAATGAAAAAAGTACCCTGGCATGGGGCCACAAAATGGCTGTCAGCGTCCAAGGCAATGATTCTGCTCAATCTTCGCGGCAAGATGGAGGATCAGTTCTGGTTTTCATTTTTTCACGAAGCCGGCCATGTTCTTTTTGACAGCAAAAAGGACCTTTATATCAATGATGGCACTATTGATGATCCACGGGAGGAAAAAGCCAATGAGTTTGCAGCAGCGATTCTTATCCCTCGTAATCGAGATCCGGAAATTGCATCATTGCGATCAAAAGCAGATGTAATTCGCCTAGCGAACGAGCTTAAGATTTGCCCGGGAATTGTCGCGGGACGTTTCCAGCGTCTAACAAAAAAATGGGACTATTTCAACGGGCTTAAACGAAAGTTTCAGTGGACCGCATAAAATTATAAAAAAAAGGAAAAGAAGGGTGTACGCCTGATATTACGTCTGAAATTCGGCAAAATGTTGATAGATGAAGTACGACCAAAATATTTCCCAGCGATTGCTTAATATGATGGAACGAAGGGTCAGTATTGTTTGTCCTCCATCGACACTCCATCGCATTCCGGACTTCTTCATTCGAGCACCAATCAAGTTCTTGCAGGCGGCCTCTACCACGCCACTTCCTATAGGAAGTTTTTTCTGTCGTAATTCGAAGTAGTTCATCCTCTTTCTATTGTGTTGGAGGTACTTGATTTCCGAATCTATTTCTGGGTTCTCTTTTATAAGACTTCGCCGATAACGGGCAGCCCGAATCAACTTAGAAGCGCCTTGGGGATCTTCCTTCAAAATAGTTCGGTATTTCTTATACCAAGTCTTTGCTTCTGAGCGGTTATCAAAGAACAAATCAGAAAGCTTTGAAAGGTGCTCACAAACATGGAAGAAATCAACCACGTGAATCGTATTGGGATATTTTTTACGGAAGTATCGCCACAGGTCACGCGCACCATCTGCAATGCAGACAATGTATTTAAAATTCTGTTTCGCCATTCTGGCTTCCACTTCCTTTTCTAATAGGCGCTTTGCCTGAAGCTTCCCCGTTTCGGGCATACGGCCAACATAAACTGTATCCAATCTATTGCCATTTGTATCGTATGTGCTTAATGTTGCTGCTGTGGCATGGCGCCACCCCTCGCGCCTGATGTTAACACAGGTAGAGTCGATGCTCATGGCCAGGGTAACAGCATCTTCGGGTAACGTTTCTTCAGAACGAATCATGTCAAGAAAGTTGCTTGTTTCTAAAAAACGGCCAACGTAATCCAAGACTCTTTTGACAGTGCCTTCAGAGGGTTTCATAAGTGCCCATTTCATGCAGTGTTTGACAAATTCACCCAGAGTCATGGAAGCCATACTGTAGCAAATATATTCAGCAGCCGCAAAGCTTACATAGTCATTGATGAACCTCAGCTTCAGCTCAAGGGGGCAAATGCTGCGCTTTGCCTTGTTGCTCTGGTAAACTCCTCGTTTGAGCGAAATCTCACCCAATAAAGTCAGATACCGCCCCATTGCAAGATATTTTCGGTAATGTTTCTGGCCATTAAAAACAACAGCTTTACGAGATTCATCATTGCAAGAAAACAATTTGCTTAATCCATGTGTGCCCGATCGCCCGATTGTTTCAATGAATTGCTTTTCAACGATGTGAATACTCGCACCGTCAAATGGGCGTTTTGCAACACTGGCAAGTTGATCAGCTACGCCAGCGCGAACAGCCGATAGTATTGAGGATGAGACACCCTTTGTTTCCATATATGACAATACTATTATCTTTTGTCATATATTGTCAAGCTATATGTTTAAAAGTCCCATATTTTGGGTATATTTTTACGTAATATGGAGCGTACACCCGAAAAGAACTGTCAAAAAGAGTCAAAAGCGGACCCTTTAATGATAAGAGGATGAAACTATGGATAAGGCGCTGGCCAAAGAAAGATTGCGGGATCGAAAATGTCCTTATTGCGGAGCGTATACAAAAGATTTAGCGTACGATACCGTTGAAAATGACGCTAAAGAGGTTTTTCAAGTCGTTGACTGCACTGTCTGCGAAAAACATTTTACCGAGGTGTATTCCTTTTGTAGAGTGATTCTTACTGACTATCCGGGAGAAGACTTTAGGATTGATTTTAACGACTGAATCTCAGTCACAAGTAAGGCAATACTGTTTTCAAAAATCTTACCACCTGTTGACAAGCTTAATAAGGGCAAAGTGTCGCGTCTTGAATAGCAAACCGTGGTTTCTTATTTAAAATTCAACAGGCTGTTGCCCAAACGGAAATATTTTTGAGCGCTCATTGAAACATTTTTTCATAAATCTTGTCGAAGTGAAAGAAAAGCGATTCCAGCTACTTGAGCCCGAAAGGCGAGTTTTGAAATCGTCTGGAACGAGCCTTAGATTTATCAAAAAATGTTTCAGAGCCAGCGAAGAATGGTTTGGGTAACAGTCCGTCAAGACACGTCACAAATAGATTAGCCAATTAATTATTCAGATCAGTTTTTTTGCAAATAACTCTCAACCTGTCGCTTGTCCCTCTCTTCTGAAACAATTTATGATTCGAGGGTTTTTAAGGGGAAATAGGTTGAAAAAATGTCTTGCATTTTCTGAATACTGTATATTATAACAGTATTAAACTCTACAGTATTTAGATGTACGTGCGAGACTATCGTGAAGAGCCTGACAGACAAGCAATCTAAGATTTATGAATTCATCGGCGCATGGCAAAAGAAAAATGGTTACCCGCCGACACAGGAGGAAATACGTGACCACTTCGGGTTTGGCAGCCTCAATGCTGTGCGAAGCCATCTTGTCCTGATCGAAAAAAAAGGCTATATCCGCCTAAATTGCGGGAAGGCTCGTGGAATTCAGTTAGCGTCTTTACCTGTACCGACTTTCAAGCAGCAGGAAAACTTTATCCCTTTACTCGGTAGAATTGCAGCGGGAGTCCCGATATGGGCAGAGCAGAATTTTGAAGACCATCTGCCCATTCCTCCTTCTTTGTTTGGTGGCGGTGAACTTTTTGCGCTCCATGTGTCTGGTGAAAGTATGACAGGAGCAGGAATCAGAAACGGTGATATTGCTGTCATAAAGAAACAGGATTGTGTTGAGAACGGGGAAATAGCGGCTGTTCTTATTGAGCAAGAGGTTACATTGAAACGAGTCTATTTGTCATCTAAGTCGCTTGTACTTAAATCCGAAAACCCTACCTTTGAAGACCTTAAGTTTGCTGCTGGCAAAAGCGACATTATCCGTATCCTTGGACGTTACCGGGGAATTGTTCGAACCATGAATAATCGGTATTGCTCATGAATATTGTAAACGCAGTTAAAGCCTTTGGATGCCATGATGTCGTTCAGCTCGACGGTGAGCCAACCCCCAGGCATTTGGAATACCTTGATCTGCTGAAGATATCCGGGCGAAAGAGCTTGAAAGTTAATGCGGTCGCTGAATTCCAGTATAGACCCCTGCTTTACATTGTATCGAATGATCAGATACAGAATATTGACGATAATAGGATGTTGGATTTTCAGTGCCTTTTGGCCAACCGGGGAGAGAGGGCATATCTCGGTATCTTGAGTCCAGGTGAGTTGAATGTGTATCCAGTCAACTTGGACCGTTCTGTTCTGGTTAACAGCCGCAATAGGACAATCAAAAGGAGTTCTCCGGAAGCTCCGTTATTTTTTCAGAGTGTCGTGAATGGCGTTTTCACTTTGGAAGGCCAGCCAGAGGCTCCTGACCATGTATTCAAGACAATTGTTGACCTGATGACAAGATCCTCAAAAGCTCTCATAGATACATACAAACTAAATCCTGTGGATGTCCTTTCGTTCCTTGGACGGGCACTGTTCTTCCGTTTTTTGTGGGATCGCAAGATAGTCCAGTTGAGCGAGCTACCTTCCGTATGTCCAAAAGCAAAATTTCTTGAAGACTGCTTCCGCGATGTTGAGAACTCCGTTGAGACATGCCGATGGCTTGACGAAACCTTCAACGGCGACTTACTTCCTCTCTCCGATGACTATACAGACGTATTCAGTCAGGCAAATGAGAAGACGGGCGGCAAATTATTTCTCCATCTACTGGCCATTCTTAAGGGCTGGAAGCATGCCGGATTAGAAGCATTTCAACTACAGATCGATTGGGGCGATCTTGATTTTGCGCACATCCCTATCGGCGTGCTCAGCCAAGTATATGAGAATTTTAGCAAAATTTGGGATTCTCAACAGAGAGAGCAAACAAGTGCTTATTATACACCTAAGAACATTGCTCGATACCTTGTGGACGACGCATTTGAAGGCGTCACCGACAAGAAAAACGCTCGAATTCTGGACCCAAGTTGCGGGGCCGGGATTTTCCTTGTTCTGACATTCAGGAAGCTTGTTGCAGCCCGCTGGGAACACGATGGTAAGCGACCTGACACAAAGGCGATTCAGTCCATTCTCTACAATCAGCTTTGCGGTTTCGATGTCAGCGAGTCCGCCCTGCGTCTAGCAGCACTATCGCTATATATTACTGCCATTGAACTTAATGAATCACCTAGACCTCCCAAAAGCCTGAAGTTTCCAGAGCCACTCCAAGGCATCGTGCTGCATAATCACAGACGAACTGAAGAGCAGGCGCTTAAGGGTTTTGTGCTGGGCAGCTTGAGTCCGGAACTTTCCAAAGACTTTAATGGCTGCTTTGATGTGGTTATCGGGAATCCACCATGGACAAGCCTAAAGGGGGACAAGAAAGAACGGAAGCAACACAATGCTGTTTTTACCGAGTTGACACGCCAGATCCTGACAGACCGTGGCCTTGAAGAAGTTGCACAGACATACCGAAACCCTGACAATAACCCGGATCTGCCTTTTTTGTGGCGATCGATTCAGTGGGCCAAACCAGGAGGTATCATCGCCATGGCACTGCCCGGACGGATCTTTCTCAAGCAATCTGGGCCCGGCACCCGTGCGTTTAATGCCATACTACGGGGAGTAGAAATTACAGGGATATTGAATGGGTCCAATTTGTCGGATAGCGCAGTATGGCCGGGTATGAATGAAGCTTTCATGCTGTTTTTCGCACGTAATCGTGTGCCCGACGCCGACCACTATTTTTATTTTGTTACACCAAATTTTGAAAAGCACCTGAATGACAAAGGGCGCATCCGCATTGATTATCAGTCCGCTCAGCCGGTAGCTGCCACCGAGGTTTCTAAGGATTCACGGCTGCTGAAGACGCTGGCGGTGGGAACTGCTCTTGATGTGGAAGTGGTCCGTAAGCTTGATGACTTGGAGTGGCCTACTGTTGAGTCGTATTGGAAAAGCCAGGGGTTGTACTCGGGGGTGGGGTACATTCTTTCGCCAAAACAGGATCAGTATGATGTATCATTCATGCGCAAATTGCCCAATTTTATACCACCCGAAAATTGCGGCTTTTCAGTTGATGTGTCCTCGCTTCTCAAATTTGGGCACTCCACTGCTCTTAGGCCAAGGTGCATAGAGTTGTATACTCCGCCGTTACTTATTGTTCCGGAATCGCCGGGTCGTTCGCTGTTTGCGCCTAAATCATGGATAGTAAGGGAACCAATAGTTTTCCGTTCAAGCTATTACGGCTTTTCCGCTCACAACAGTAAGGAGGCAGATTTGGTCATTGCACTTCTTCATCTGCTCACTCATACTGAACTGTTCAGGTATCATGTACTGATAACGAGTTCGAAGATGGGCGCGGAGCGAAGAACTTTTCTCAAGACGAGTATTGAGAATTTTCCGTTCCCGTCGATTGATCTGTTATCCAAGCGGCAACGACAAAGCGCCATGGAACTGTCCAGCCAGCTTGAAACCGCATCCAGCAAACCATGGAATGAGATCAACGACTTCATTTTTAATCTTTACGGTCTGGATGAGTATGACCGTCAGGTAGTGAAAGACACGCTTGAAGTGGCCGAGCCCTTTAAGGAGGCTAAGGATCGTGCCAATGCACCCCCTTTAGAGACTGAACGCAATGCTTTTTATATTGAACTTCAACGTTTGCTCGCCCCATCTTTCGATATTACGCATGAAACTGTATCGATTGATGAGGTTGAGATTGCTATGCAGGATATTCTTTCTCCATGGCATTTCTTTGCAGTTTCTTCAACAGCCACTTCCGCAAGGCTAACCCAATCAATACAGAAAAGACTGATTTCTCAAATCACCAAAGAAGCCAACAAAACAGGCTGCAGCCGAGTCGTTGTTCATGAAGAGGGGCGTTTGCTCGTGGGGATCACTGGCCAATATCGGTATTGGACGTTAAGTCGTGCCCGTCTTTGCGCTTTGGACATTCTGCGCCATCATCTTGATGCGTTCCCCATGAGGAAAAGCTGATGGCGGTCGGCTTTTTTACGCACGGCATAGATTACACATTACCTCACCCGCAAATCCCACAACGTACCGTTCTGCTTCTTTGCAAGGTAATCAAAAGGGCCTGGCAGTTACTTGAAGAAATGCCGCCTTCCAACTTTATTCTACAATCCGCAAATGAAGATACCATTACCCAGGTGCTGGTTGAAATTATTGAAAACATTTTGCGAAAAAGCGGTAACGTTGATGGCTTCAATTGTGCTCTGTTTGGCAAGGTGATCCGGGCGCCAAAGATTACAAACGTAGACAAGAAACACCCCGACAAGATGCCTGATATATTCTTCGATCTAAAACGGGATCAACTGCCAATACTAAGCGATCAGGATGGCCTCTTTGTGGAATGTAAACCCGTGGACCGTAACCACCCGATTTTGTCCTGCTACTGCAAAAAAGGCCTGATACGGTTCGTTAACGGCGATTATGCTTGGGCCATGCAGGACTCCCTGATGGTCGGGTATGTAAAGGGTCATTATTCATTTAGAAAGCTCGCATCTGTTCTTGATGGCAAAAAGAGCACGCTCTTGAAGACGACTAAACATTCTGCGGTTGATAAATATACGATCTACTGTTCAAGTCATAACAGGTATTTTGAGTGGCCGGAAAGCCGTGGAAACGCTTGTCCGATATCGGTAGCACACCTTTGGCTGCCGCTGTAAACTTCAAGTTCAAATGAAAAAAAAGAATTTAAAGGAAATTCCCATTGGAATACGTGCTGAAGAAGCGCTGAAAAAGGCTGTTGCCGATGCAATTGCAGATCACAAACGTTTCGGTGATTCTATAGTTATCTGGCGGGATGGAAAAGTAGTAAAAATACCTGCTGATCAAATCGAAATAGGTGAAGATCAGGACGAATACAAAACAAAATAACTGTAACCCAAGTTGAGCGTTTTAAATTTAGGAATGAATAAATTTAATAATATTTTTAAGGAATTCTGTTGATTTGAATTTCCAAAATTTAAAACCCTTCGGGATTTCCAATTTCACTGCATCTACAGCGTCAAAAGCCGTCCCGCATAGCCGACTATAGCGGAACGACATTTTCTCCCGCGGAGCGGGATTTCGCTACGCTCAACTTGCTTATCTGCGGTAAACTTGAAAATCGCTCAATTTGGGTATTAGAAAAATTATGATCAAACGGGATTTTGACATACCGTAAAAACAATTTTCCTAAGGATGGTTTTAGGATCGACCGTGAAAGGAAAAGATGCCCTCTTCAAATGAACTCCCCGCCAAGTGCATGGAATGCGTCAAATCAAACGTGTCACTGTTTCATAGAAAGTGTCATTTTTGCCGTGATTTGGAATTTCAGGAATCGGTTTTATGTGATTTGAACCGATGCATTCAGAGTAGATCAGATTTTGAATGTCATGCCTTCCAGCCTATGCTTAAACTTGTAGGTCCATCAAAAAACAAAGTGCCCCGATTTGATGATGATTCCACAAGAGAAATTAAGGAAAAGCTCTTCTTGGAACTACTCAATTCTGACAAAATCAAGTATGAAAGGGCCTTAGCCCTACAGAAAATGGGCCGTGACCCGGATGGCGTATACGTTCAACTCAAATACCATTTTGCCTGGAATGTGTCCCTCAGAAGATCTGTTTTCAGCCTTGCCAATAACTTCTTTGATTTTGTTAGTGATACCTTCCTGAGGTGCAGCGAACAGGCCGGGGGGTTTGTGGATCTGCTCTATCTGGCCCCGGATCATATACATTTATATGTAGAATCGAATGGTGAGCTTTCCATAGAAAAAATCGTCTACAGGATTAAGAAATTTTCCAACTATGCCATACTGGAAAGATTTCCCCTGATAACAGATACGCTTGGTGGGAGCACTGAAATTTGGGATGAAGCGTATTTTGTAGAAACGATAGGGTGATGTAAGTGAATGAAAGAATAGCAAATAAAAATAAATAGATAAATATTTAACCGATGCCTATTTTGCCCCTAAAATATCCTTTTCAGGCAGTTATCTCAGCTTTTCTCCAAACCCAGACATTGCGCAATAATGCGCAAATATCACAAAGATTATATTGCGCATTGTTGCGCAATATGGTATGTTACATTTCAAAATTACCTGTAATGGAAACGATTCCGGTTTTATCATGCGGCTGTAATATAATCCAAATTGAGCGATTGTTGAGGTTGCCGTAGATACAAAGAAGATGTCGTTCCGCTATAGTTCAACTATGCGGGACGGCATCTGACACAGTAGATGCGGTAAGATCGGCGATCCCGAAGGGTTATAAATTTTGGGAATTCAAATCGATGTAATTCCTTTAATATACTTGGGAATAAACCATTTCCAAAATTTATAACGATCAGTTTAGGTCTTAATGAGAAACGCGGGTTAGTATGCTCTCTTTTACCCCCAGCAAAAAAATAGAAAATGAATTGAAAATGCTCCAGGAATTGTTAGTGGAAACATATAGAAACCTGGAGGACTTATCTACAGGCGAGGCAAAATTTTTGAATCGTTTTGCGCTCATTAGCAATATCGGAGCGTCTACCAGGATAGAAAATGCTGTCTTGACAGATCAGGAAATCGAATGGGTAGATACGGTCTTGAACGAGAATGGCAAAACCACCGCATTTGATGAAAAAAGGACTTTTATTTTGGACAAACTCTCAAAAGATAGAGAACGAAGTATTGAGGAGGTGGTTGGCTGCCGACAGGTATTAATAACCATTTATCTGCAAGCCGATGAGCTTTTCCCTTTAACCGAAGCTGTCATGCGTGGCCTTCATCATGATTTGCTACGCTATTATCCTGAAGCTTCAAGTCATGCCGGAGGATATAAAACAGCGTCGAACCAAGTGGTTTTTATCAATCACGAAACGGGGAAACATCGAGTGGTTTTAGATCCGGCACCGCCGGGCATTATTACCAGTATGGCTATGGCAGAACTGGTTAAATGGTATAATGATACCATCCGTAAACATCCATGGCCGCTGCTGGTTGCCACCGAGTTTGTTTTTCGATTTCTGTCCATTCACCCTTTCCAGGATGGCAATGGAAGGCTCGGACGGGCCCTTTTTATACTGGCTTTATCACAGTCGAAAGATAAATACTTAACGGATATTAGCTCTTTTATTGCCGTAGACCGCCATATTGAACAAAACCGCTTTCTATACTACACTATTTTGCATCAATGTTCGGCCGGCAAGTTTCAAGCAGATCCTACACATTATAATTTGGAGCCGTTGGCCTGGTTTTTTATCAAAATTATTAAATCTTCCCTGGCCGATGTTGATATTTACCGCCAGAAATATAC
Source organism: uncultured Desulfobacteraceae bacterium (assembly GCA_964492995.1). Taxonomy (GTDB): domain Bacteria; phylum Desulfobacterota; class Desulfobacteria; order Desulfobacterales; family UBA11574; genus S5133MH16. Next base: position 17,114 of record CAZBOB010000061.1, read on the forward strand.
AAGTTTGCAGAAGCTTTCTGAATCGTCGCTGGCTGTTTTAAGCTGCTTTAAAACCGGTCCGGAGAAGCGCTTGAAAGTATCTGATATCGTAACGGAGACAGGACTGCCACGCCGGACAGTGCAATATGCGCTGAATACACTAACCAAACAAGATTTTCTCCAGCTGCTTGGACGGGGAGCAGCAAGTCGTTATCAGCTTTTGTTTTAAGGCAAAAACCACCTGGAGTAAAAAGCACACTAGACATCCGTGAATTTATATGCGGTATTTGATATGAAAAAACGACATAAAAACGAAAGGTCAAAAAAGTCACACTCTGAAAATGATCACTATTTGATACGCATAAAAAAGGGTGAACGACTATATAAATTTTATTATTTCCGTCCCATGGCCGGGATTCATTTTCATTTTGAATATCGAATTTTGACAAAGGAAAAGATCAATGGAATGCTGGAAATGGTAAGCTATAATTTCAAAATCGAAAATGGTGTCCCGCAAAAAAGCTCTATTACCAAAGTTCCCAAAATTTCAAAAGAACAATTGGAAGAAATTGTTCAAAACGTTATGAGAAAAACGAATACCGGTCCTGATGAATTTGAAGAACTGGATCTTTCCGGGTTTGCGACAATCGATAAGCAAATCGAATTTCTAAAACGTCGGGATAGGGTAGATACAATGTATATTATGTAGAAAAAGAGAATAACCATGACAAAACTTGAAAAAACTGAACGATTGAATGAGATCAAGGATCTGATGCTGGCCTTTTGCGAAGAACACTTGGATGAGGAACTCTACGGCTATGCCATTGAGCTTTGCGATATGCTAGGACGAAAGCGGAAAATTTCCATTTCCCGTGGTAAAAAAGAAATATGGGCTGCCTCAATAATTTATGTGATTGCCCGTCTTAACTTCCTGTTTGATCCGGAAAACGAGTTTTTCCTTTCGGCTGACACTATTTGTGATTTTTTTGGCACCAAGAAATCTACAGTCGGCAATAAGGCCACCCAGATTGAAAAGGCTTGCAATCTCGGACTGGGAGCTGAAGGCCTATGCAGCCCGGAGATTTCTGATGCTCTAACCCTGTTTGAATTGCCCAATGGATTGGTAATTCCCAAAAGCATGTTGCCGGAACTTGATATTGTTTATGAATTGGCCGACGAGGAAGAGACAAAGGAATTGGAAAAATTCATGGCCGAACAACAGCGCCTTAAAGAGCGTAAAGCCGCAGAGAAAAAGGCAAGACGCGCAGAAATCAACCGTAAGATTGCTGAAGATAAGAAAAAGAAGAAAAAAGAGAACGACAAACAGCTCAAATTGTTTGATTTATAAAAAAGTGTCTGAAGTTAAAAAGAATCCAATCTTTTTACGAACACGGTGTATATCCAGGATAATATAACCCTTGTGAATGTCACCCTTTTTTTAATTTTTAATACTTGGCATTATACATAATATGTATTAGTTCTTACACCAAAGGGTATAATCATTACAGTGTAATAAAGCAGTGTGAACAATTGTATAATTTCTATTATTTTCGTCCCATGGCAGGGTTTCATTATTATTTTGAATAATGTATCTCATTTAAATAACAGAGAAAATTTATTATTGGATCCATTGGAAATGGAGTGAGTTATGGAAGAATTCACCCACATCGACAAAGAGGGACGTGTTCGGATGGTGGATGTATCGGGTAAGAAACCGACTCTGCGTGTTGCCATCGCCCAGGGGGTTGTTTTTATGAGTCAGGAACCATTTGAAAACATACTCAATCAAACAGCAAAAAAAGGGAATGTTCTTGAGACGGCAAGAATCGCCGGTATCATGGCCGCAAAAAAGACTTCAGATCTTATTCCCATGTGCCACCCGCTAAATATAAACCATATTGCCATCGATTTTTTCCCGGATAAAGTGAAAAATTCAATCAGAATCCAAGCCGCTGTTCGCGCTATCGATCAGACCGGTGTTGAAATGGAAGCCCTGACAGCAGTTTCTGTAGCCGGGCTGACCCTATATGATATGTGCAAGTCGTATGATCGTGCAATGACCATCTCTGATATATGCCTTCTTGAAAAATCAGGGGGAAAAAGCGGTTTGTTTGTGAGAAATGGCGGTTAGTTCCTTAGTTGTAAATTTTGTGCTTTTTGTGGCAAAACTTTTTTCTTCTCGCCACCAGGCACCAAGACACTAAAAAAGAATAACAAAATAAAATTCTTCGTGTCTTTGTGCCTTGGTGGCAAATATTTCTTGGTTCCGGCTTATCCGGGTTGGGGTTTAGCGATCAATAATCGAAGAGGTGAGTGATGTCAAAATATATGATTGCCGGTCTGGTTTCGTGGCTCTTCAGCGGTTTGATAGTACTTTTTCAATCCATATCCTCATTAATGGGCACGGAAGAAACAATGGCTTTAAAAAGCTTAAGTCTTGTTAGTGTTATTGGCCAGGAACACTTTAATTGGATCAATAGCCTTTCTTGGGTCAGCGTTCAAAAAGCAGTGAATTATATTGTTACCATGCCTTTATTTCTCTTGTTGTTTTGTATCGGCATTTTATTTTTTTTAATGCACATGTTTTCATCTAAATTATAAATGATGGCTTCGTAAAAAGTCCAACTTCTGCGTTGCGCTGCATTCCTCGTCACTGCGACGTACTATAAGTACGTCTCATTCCTCGGAATTTGCGCGCCTTGAATTTGGAGCTTTTTACTTTGCCATCAAAATCTGACTTTTTACGAGACTGTCATAAATGAACCCTTGGGTCAATAAAAGATACAATTCAATTATTGTTTTAGCAGTGTTATTATCTCTCCTTTTCGCAGGATGCGCGTTATTTAAAAAAGGACCGCCCAGGGTCAGGGAAACTGCACTAATACGAATAGATTCGTCAGAATATCCTGAATTTTCTGATGATATGCTCTATGACGGTCTGGAGCATGGCATTCTGCAAAGCATTTTGTATCTAAATAAAGTCCCGGCTGACAGAAAGTTCAGGTTTGGTGAAGACCTTTTTGATGCCGCCCACATGATAAAATCTATGGAGCACTTTCTGGATTTTATTCAAACCAAACCGTCAATACAGGATTTGAAAAAATATATTCATTCAAACTACCTGGTTTACAGGTCTGTAGCCAGCAGCAACCCGGGACAGGTTTTTTTTACAGGATATTACGAACCTTCTTTGGAAGGAAGCCCGGAAGAAACTACTGAGTACCGGTTCCCAATTTATGCCCGCCCCAGCGATTTGACTACAATTAATCTTTCTTTGTTTCTACCGGAATTTAAGGGGAAAAAAATCACCGGCAGGTACACCGACCAAACGGTTGTGCCCTACTACGACCGCAAGGACATTGAATATAAGGGAGCTCTTGACGGTAAAGCCACAGAGATTGCCTGGCTTAAAGACCGCATTGACCTGTTTTTTTTGCAAATCCAGGGGTCCGGGAAAATTTATCTTAATAACGACGATATCCTTCACGTTCATTATCATGCCACAAACGGCCGACCTTATCAGAGCATCGGCAAGCTGCTTATCGACACCGGCAAAATACCTCGCGAGGAAATGTCTATGCAAAAGATTCGTGCTTATTTGCATGACCATCCTGAAGAGGTTGATACCGTTTTAAACCATAATCCAAGTTATGTATTTTTTAAAATTGAAGAAGACGGTCCCATCGGCTACCTGGAGGTCAAATTGACGCCGGGCCGATCGATCGCTTTGGACAGGCGTCTGTTCCCTCGGGCCGGCCTGGCCTTTATCAAAACTGTTAAGCCCTTAATAAATGGTAGCGGGGAAATTCATAAATGGTCGGCCTTTTCTCGATTTGTACTGAATCAGGATACCGGAGGGGCAATCAATGGGCCCGGGCGGGCGGATATGTTCTGGGGTGATGGAACATATGCGGAAATAGCCGCCGGTCATATGCAGCACCCCGGCACACTCTATTTTCTTGTCCTGAAACCGGATGTGTTCTAATAGCTTTTATTATTTTAGTTGTGATTTTTATGCATTTTATGTATAAAAATCATCACTTAAAAAAGTGTGAAGTGATCTAAAGTGATCTAAAATGCCTAAAGTTGAGGAAAGCGCTTTCAGCGCAAATCAGTTTTTATTTAAATTGATAGTGCCAAAGGCACATACATTAATCCGCCAAAGGTCGGTGGCGGGTTAACTTTAGCTCACTTTAGTTCACTTCAAATTTTAGTCACTTTCCAGGTTTATCCGGTTGAGTTATTCTTGACTCTTTTTTATAAAACCATTACGTATTGACACCTTATCAATTTTAGGTAGTGTCCATCCAGAAATGAGGATTTTTGTTCAAGATCAAGGCATGTGAAAAAAATAACCATCCCAGTACGATCTGCCGGACCTACGGGACAGGCAGGCATATGTTTAATATTCCGAGGATTTATTCGCCACCGAACTTTGGCGA
>CAZBOB010000062.1:0-15644 GCA_964492995.1 uncultured Desulfobacteraceae bacterium
GCGAAAATTTTAACCGCAGACATACATTGAGTATTTCGAGGATTAACCCGCCAAAGTTCGGTGGCGGGTTAAAATTTGAGCCTGACGCAGAAATTGGGCAAAAAGGGACGTTTTTCAAAGGTCTCTGGAGGATGATTATGAAACCAGTATTAATATATTACGAATCAATCGATGTCAGCTTGCAAACCGGTCCGGACATTTGCGACATTACGTTAGAACTCGACCAATTGGTAAGCAAATCTGATATTGCATTCGGGAGTCTTTTCGCCACAATCGTCGGATCAACAGGGTCAATCACAACCATTGAATTCGAACCCGGTGTGGTGCAGGATCTGAAAAATGCCATAAACCGGCTGGCCCCACCGGATATGGAATACGAACACGAAAAGGCATGGCATGACGGCAACGGACACAGCCATGTCCAGGCCGCATTGCTGGGGCCTTCCATTGCCCTGCCGGTTCGAAACGGTCGCCTCAAACTGGGGAGCTGGCAGCAGGTGGTTGCAATCAATCACGATAATCGTCCACGGACACGGGCTATTGAAGTGACCATCACAGGAACCAAACCGGATTGAAAATATTCAATTATTTGCCACGAAAAGCACAAAGTTTACAAATAAGAAAATAAATTGGTCTACTATATCGTTTAGACGGTGATTAACCTTGACAAATGGTTTTTTCCTTATTAATAGTCCGTCTTTGTGGAAATTGAAATGGTGCTACAAAAACCATTTATTTTAATAAAAAATTGAAAGGAGGAGAAATCCAAATCAGTTATTCAAAACTCATTGGATTAATTAATGCTTAAAGGTTTTTCCGTCATTAAGGAGTAAAAACATGGTAAAGGAAAGGAGAAAGAATATGGGTGAAATAGGACATGGTGGCAAAGAAATTAAAGAAAGGATTATGGAGTCTGCCGAAGCTGCCGAGAAGATTAAAGGACTCACAGAGGTTCCGATTCGAAGCCAGATCGCCAATGAGGTCATTGATATCTCTTACGGTTATTTTACGCCTCTTGAAGGATTCATGGGAAAAGCCGATGTCGATTCTGTATGCAAGAACATGAGGCTTGCCGACGGAACCGTATGGAGCATTCCCATTCTTTTTGATCTGTCAGAAGATGAAATATCCGATTATGGAGTCAAAGAGGGTGTTTCGCTCCTCTTAACTTATGGGGGCAATCCCATGGCTATCTTTAAGGTGGAGGAAATTTTTGATTACGATAAAAAGGCGATGTGCCAGGATGTTTACGGGACAGACGAGGATAAGCATCCAGGATGCGCCCGAACCTATGAGTACAAGGACAAATTCATCGGTGGCAAGATCACCCTTGTCAATCGGCCTAAAATTAATCCACCCTATGATCCATACTTTATCCCGCCTCTTGAAATGAGAAAACGTTTCAAAGAAAAGGGCTGGGAAAGAGTTGTGGCCCATCAGACCAGAAACGTGCCTCATACCGGTCATGAATGGCTTATGAAGGGAGCCTGGTTCCAGACCTATGCCGAACTGCCCATTGAAAAACCGGTTGTAGGTGTTCTGGTAAATGCGATCATCGGCGCAAAACGTAAAGGGGACTATATTGACGAGGCCATTATCTTAACCCAGGATGAGTTGCGGAAATCAGGCTATTTCGGAGATCATAACCACCTGACTTCCCTTACCTTCTGGGATATGCGCTACGCCGGCCCCCGGGAAGCCATCTTTCATGCCATGCTGAGGACCAACCTGGGGTTAACCCATCACATGTATGGTAGGGACCATGCCGGGGTCGGAACCTATTACGGCGCATATGATGCCCATCATCTGCTTGCCAGCGTCCAGGATGATCTGGACATTACCCCTGTATATTCCATGAACTGGCTATACTGTCCGCATTGTGGCGAAATTACATCTGAGGGACTGTGTAACCACAGGGACGAGTGGCAAAAATTCAGTGGAACCCTGATCAGGAGTATCGTGCAAGACGGCGTCAAGCCACCTCGTCTGATTTTCAGACCGGAGGTCTTTGATCTGGTTCTGGAATGTGCTGATAAATACGGGTTCGGTTCGCCCTTTGTGACAGATGAATATCTCGAAAACAGAATCCCTGTTTTTGAAATTCCGCCAATGTAATAGGAGGTGACATTATGGCCGAAGGAAAATATCCAATCAATATATGGGTTAATGAGGAACGGTTCGAAAAATTACAACAAGCCGGATTGGCTGAAATGTGTGAGGAAATGTTGGCCGGTCTGAAGGTTATAAGGGTCTATGCCAATGATACGCAGAGGGACAAGATACTAAAGGTTTTCCCGACCGCTAAATTCGATAGTGCGACAACCAAGAGTATCGAACTCCTTCCAAGGGATGTAAAAGATAAGATTTTTGATAAAGTTGTCGGTAAACAGAACATAGATATTTTAGATGATTTCCTGAGCGCATATTAATAAGCACCATTACCATGTAAGGGAGATGCCATTTGCGGCATCTCCCTTTTTCTTGCAGCAAGTTCAGAAAAATTACGGTTGTGTATCAAAGAGCAATCACATCCATCATTTTGGAGTTATAGCCTTTTTTTGAAAAGGTAATTTTTTCCAGCATGCTTTTCCCGTATAATCGTTCAGGCCAGAATTTGCGGAAAAAAAGTTACTCCCCGGTAATAGCGGCTATCTAACCCGGCAGTGAGCAGGTGGCTACCGCCTCATACATAAAAAGTATTCGTTTTTCCTTTTCCAGTCGATTTTCTGCAACATTATTAAACTTAATATGCGAGACTGCCTCGCCATATCGACTCTTGAGGGGATGGACTCCAGACCCCGGCCAATGACCTTGCCTGATGCGGTCTCAAGAATGTGAACATCATTCCCATTGGTGACAACGGCAAAGGGAATTGCATAGGGTTTAGCGAGTTTTCCGTGAATTAAACATTGTACCACGGTAATAGCTTTTCCTTTCCCGTTGAACGGCTTTTTTAAAGTGTGCCAGAAAGTAGGTATCTTAAAAGAGAACATAGCAAAACTAATAACTCAAGCCAAGACTGGAGACGTTACTCTTTCAATCCCTTATAGCATTAAAAATATTACAATAAGTCAGGCAAGCCAGTCAAGAATCTTTGTTGAATCCAAGCCCATAACCTGTTATGATTTTTTATTTTTCGAGTGATTCCCCGGGAATGCTAAATTTTAACCAGAGTATAGATATATGGTCAAGCTTAATGAAAAAATCCACAGGCTTTATGAGTTGATTCGGGACCGTTTTTATCTGGGTGATGAGCTTTTTGAGATCGGGGATAAAAAATACCTGTCGGTTTCACTATTTGGGATTTTGAGCTTAATCCTCGATGGAAGGGAACTCGTCCTTGGCGAATATGGAAGCGGAAAAACCAGCTCTAGTGAGAGAATTTCCAGTCTGGTCAAAGGGTTGCCGTTGGAGTTTATTCAGGCTGCAACTCTCCACGCTCATCCCGAGCAAACTGAGGAAAAGATGAAAGCCACCCTGGACCTGGGTGCTTTGGAAAAGGAGGGAAGGGAAATAGTAAAGTGGAAAATCCTCCCCTTTTCTCCAGTAGTTATCATAGATGAGATAAATCGCCTGCCCGTTGGCAAGCAAAACATGCTTCTCAATGAAGTGGACAGAAACATATGGAGTTACAGAGGTGAAACGTTGATGTTGAAACAGGGAAAGTCATTCTTTGCGACCATTAACTACACCGATACCGGAGCGACAAAATTGATTACGCCGCTGGCCGATAGATTCGATCTGGCGGTTGAGACAGGGCCAATGCATCCGGTAAGAAAAAGAATCATCAGGAGAGGAATTGACGAGGAAGTCCTAAAAGATAGAAAAGTTGCTCAAGAGTTGATCGAATACATTTATGAAAACAATAAGACCGGTTCTGCCGATGAGGTATCTGCCTATATTAATCTGAGAGCGGAGGAGTTCAAAGTTGAACTGGAGACCAGGTTCAGGCGGCAGGGGTTTTACGTAGAAATTCCGAGGGACGAAGAGATCCAAATCATCAGAGACCAAATCAACGAGATGGCGGTTTCAGAGGACTCTGAACTATTTGCCGACTATCTGGGGCAGGAAATTCGCTGTCAGCACAGCTTGAAAAAAGATTTTTCCAGATGTGACGGATGCCATTACCAAAATTATATCTGCTCCGATCTGTATGGCATTTCCAACCGGGCAGAGCAGAGTTTATTTAGATATGCCAAAGCATTGGCATGGATAATGGGTGAGGGTGAGGTGACCCTCGAGCATATCTGTGCGATAATGCCCTATGTCCTCTGGCACCGGAGTGGAGTAAGCGATAAAAAACGTAGTGAAGTTAAAGGTTCAGAAAAAAATTGTTCGGACGGATTGTACGCCGTTGCAGAGGTTCTCAGGGAAGTGAAAAAGAGATGGGAGGAGCATAGAGATTATCAGGTGGAGGCATATCAGGCCCTGAAACAAGGGGACTCGGAAAGACTTGTCAGGATGGCGGAAGAAATTGGACATCCCTTTTTCAAGAGCCTCGTAAGAGAGATGTAACACACTTTGATATAAAAGTTTTTGTGCATAGTCTAAGATAGCGAAGCCAAAGGATGTCATTACAAAGAGTTATGGATGAACACTTCATAGAAAAAATTAAGCCGATTTTTGCCCGGGCAAGGAAAGACTTGTATTATCCTCCCATTGTGAAACTGGAGCCCGCAAAAATTGAAACAATTGAGATCGCCTTTTCCGCTCCAAAATATAAGATACTGGTGGGAGAAGGAATGGTCGATAAATTTAGCCGGGAAGCCCTGCTTGGTATTTTTCACCATGAATTGAATCACTGGGTCAAACATCCCTATGATATAAAAACTCTCATTCTGGAGAATTACTGGCTCGGAGATATTGCCGGAAAAGAAGAGATAAGGAACCTTTTCGATGACGTTGTTGTAAACCTGGACCTCATAATCAATAGGGGATTGGGGCAGATCGCCAGAGCCTATCGCGAGCAGCCGGCCAGGAACAAGATTGATAGACTTTTAAGGGCATTCTACTCTCGGGTGACGGGTATGGATTTCGGTTGTCCCAGGCCTGGGGCGGAACTGGAATGCGAGATAAGCAATCTTCTTGCCATAGATTTTCTTGATCGGCGCAGGGTTCGGCTGAAGAGCAATATAAGACGGTTTGCCGAGATCCTGAAAGACCTGCTTGATAAAAAAATCGAGTTGCAGACCGTTTTCTTTTCCCTTAATGACTTTGGCGCAGAGGGTATCATCAGAGCCATGGAGGACATTGCCAGAGAGGTGACTCCACTGGTATACCGGGAAATTGTTGAAACAGTGCGGAACCGGTTCGAAGATTCCTGGGGGCCACCGCTCAAGAGCCGGTCAGAAGGGAGGGGGATCAGCCCGGGGACAAAAGACCTAATTCGCCAACTGGAAAAACCGGACGTGGGATGGTATAGAAACAGGGCGGTTCGCTACTCAATCTATATCGAATCTCTCATCAACAAGGGATCACTTTACCCTGACCAGATAACCGACTTTGAGATTGATGATAGTATTGATACGTTTAATCCCATCGAGAGTTACGGGAAACTCCTTCCATCCCTCGCAAAAAAACATGAGTTGTCAGAGTTTGAAAGGTTTGGGGAGATCTTGGTGCCCGACGTGGTAATCATTATAGATTCCTCGGGAAGCATGCCCGATCCGGAACAAGTTGTTTCTTATGCCGTTCTCGGTGCCTTTGTCATCGCCAGAAATTATTTTGAGTTGGGTGCAAAGGTTGGAGTGATAAACTTTTCCAATGTCAACCTGGAACTTGAACCAACGAGAACCAGGCAGTCCGTTTATGAAATGCTCAAAACTTACCAGGGCCATGGAACCACGCTTCACATCGATGACCTGCATCAGTATCTGAGCAGCATACGCGGCAGAGAAAAAGATTATATCCTTATTACGGATGCAGGCATCGACAACATTCGTAAGGTTGTGGACTACATGACTGGAATTAAAGGTAGGCTGACCATTATCTGGCTCAAAAGTGAAAGAGAACCTGACAAAATATTCAAAGAGAATTTTCAGCTTTTCAAAGATAAACTCTCTTCTGATGTCACCTTTGTGGACATTGCCCATGAACCTGATATCCTCCGTATAGCAGTGGGGAAAATAATCCGTGAAGTCTATGAAATCAATTAAAACACTGATAGAAAATAACCCTGATCTACTAAGGTGTGGCTCTGTTGATCTTGATAAGAAAAAGAGAATACACAAATACAGTCGTATTATTGAAGATAGTTACGATAAGCTTGAAGATATCGCCGGGGAGTACCGAAGCTGGGTCGTAAAAATACCTGTCTGGCGCCCGGAAACGGGAGAGAGGGTCTTTCATTTCGGCAAGGAAATCGCTGAAGAATACGATTTGAATCTTAATGAAGTGCGCAAACTTTTTAATGAGGTTTTGCCACAAGGGATGAGAGGAGCGATGTTGGGGTTTTTCGTCTCCGGAACATACCATACCCTAATCAGAAAGGCCGATACTCTCCTCCTCGATCTCACCAAATACAGGTGTGCAGTTTCCGGTCTGGGTTATCGACATCCAAGAGGAAAACTCGAAATTGCCGGCAATCGAGCTTACTATCTTGGATTGAACATGAGAGATGGCAAGATTCTGCTGAAGGGATATGCGGGCAGCCATGTGGGCACATGGATGGGCGGAGGGAGGATAGTCATCGAAGGTAACGTTGGCAACTGGGTTGGCTGGCACTTGAGCGGCGGCGTCATAAGAATCAAAGGAAATGCCAAGGATATCATCGGTAAAAAGATGACGGGGGGCGAAATAATCGTCGAGGGCAACGCCGGGGGCTGGGTGGGGGACGGAATGATAGATGGCGTAATAAGAATACAGGGTAAGTGCGGCAGTTGGGATGCGGAGAGAAGTGGCGGACAGATCTTTCGGTGGCAGGAAGGGTGGAAACGGATTGAGCCCAAATGATTCGGGATTCCAATTGGGAGTGAAGCGAACTAATTTCGTGTATAGAAAAAAAGAGAATTTCGCAATATATTTACCACCTGGAATTGGGCGAGGTCTGTGATGGAGATGTACTGGGAAGGGCCAAAATATGCTGATCGGCATGAAGCCGGGCTGGTGCTGGCCGGGAAGTTGGCCGAGTATCAACCGAAAAATCCCATCCTTCTGGCTATACCCAACGGGGGAGTAGCAGTGGGCGTTCCCATTGCCCGGAAGTTGGGGTGCCCGCTACATCTCATTGTTGTCAGAAAACTTGTGATTCCCGATCAGCCCGAGGCCGGATTCGGTTCGGTGGTCTCCGACGGCAGTGTACTCCTTAACAAGCCCCTGGTTCGCAAATTCGATCTCGGTGACGAGGTGATAGCAATCCAGAGTGAACGGGCGTTGAAAACCATTGGAGAGCGTCTCTCAATGTATGGAAACAGGGCCCAATTACCCCCTCTCAAAGGACGGACCGTTATCCTGGTTGATGATGGCCTGGCCTCGGGGTTTACAATGAGGGCCGCGATAAAAGTGGTTAAAGTCCACGAACCGTGTATGGTGATTGTGGCCGTGCCCACATCTTCCATGACCGCTTACCGGCGATTGATCGACCTGGTGGACAGAGTTGTATGCCCGGACGTGAGCGGATTGCGCATCTTCGCGGTGGCCGACGCATACGCACAATGGCGAGATCTGAAAGATGAGGAAGTCATTGCCATGATGGAGACCGCCATGCCGAATTTTTCTTGAACCGAGATCTTTAATAATTTAATTTAGTCATAACTACTTGAAATATAAGGAAATAGAATTGATTGTGAGAAATATAAGAAAAATTTTTGTATAAAAGGTTGATATGAAAAGCCTATTGGAAGTGATTTAGTTCGTAGAATTAAAAAAGGAGACACAACGGTCTCCTTTTTTTCGTTAAAATATACTATGTTTAAATCAGCGGCTATTTTCTACCTGAATACTCATCATATGCCATGGCCACCGTTCGGTAGACAATATGGGCCAGCTTTGAAAACGGCAAAAATGCGAACAGGTCGAATACAAAGACAAGATGGATAAAATACATAAAATAGGTCACACCTGCCAGACCTGCCAGCCGTGTTGCTTCGGTAAGTAAACCGGTGACGCCCAGACCCAGAACAAGTCCCAAAATAAGCCAGTCCTGGTAGCTTGAGGTCTGATCGGTTTTGTCGGCCAAACGGTTTTTGATCAGCAGAGCACTGCCGATAACCAGGGCAACACCGCTGATATTTGCAAGCCACTTCACCGGATTTAACTGTGAGTAGGGACCATGCTGTTGAAAAACGTAAAGTACAACAAAAAATACGCTGGTTACAATAAAAAGTCCGATAAATGACCAGAATACCATCAAATGGGGGGTAGCCCGATCGCTGTTTTCATCGCATTCCGTAAATTTATCATGTTTTAATATGGTCGGTAATATTCTCAATAACGCCTTGATCAACCCAGCGAAATCGAGTTCCTTTTTTTCGGTCTTTCCTTCCAGCAGGGCATTTTCGTGGATATCATTGATAAATCTTTTCAATCCAATGCCAAAAATTACCACAGCCCATATGGACAGCGGTACGAAAATCATATCGACCAGCCATGAGGAAAAGAACAAATGATGTGCTATCCCGTGTTCCCCCAGAGGCGGTGAAAAATCAAGCAGACCCGTTATCAGACCCAGAGCCAGAAAAATCAACACAGGAATCCCCATAAGAATGGGAAGCTTTCTGGGATCGTTAACCGCTTTTCCTATGGCCTTGGGCACGGCATAATCCATAATGGCGTAAGAACGAACAGCAGCCAGCACTTCACCCGGTTTGGCACCGCGAGGACACATGGTGGTACAATCCCCGCAATGATGGCACAACCAGATGTCCAAGTTATTCACCAGCCTGTCTTTTAATCCCCATGATGCGGCAATCATCTCCTTTCTAGGGAACGGTTTGGTGTCAGGAGAAATAGGGCAAACCACCGAACAGGTTGCGCATTGATAGCACTTTTTCAGACTTTCACCTCCAAGCCCGATAATTTCTTTAATAAAATCTAAATCAGGCTCAACCAGGTATTTATCCGTCATGTGAATACCTCCTCTTATATTTACTTTGGAAGATTTACGACTTACAATTTAAGAATTGAGAGATTCTTTCATAACTCAAATAAACTGGAAAAGTGCCTTAAGTGAACTAAAGTTTGAAGTGCCTAAAGCCCGCCCTGGTGCTAATCGTTCATATATTGATTTGACTTATGCACCATTACAAACATGACTTTTTGAGCACAGAGTATTGGTGATCGGTCTGGGCCAGGGTTATTGTGTCGCTTCGCTCCATCTATTCAAATTAAATTGACAGAATTCCACAACTTTAGGCACTTTAGATCACTTTAGTCACTTCACACTCCATCAGCTTTAATCTTTTTTACTACAAAAAGCACAATATTTAAAATTAAGAGCCTAAATCGTCAATCGTAATTTACTTAGAATCCCTTAAACGGGTTGGGGCCGATTTCTTCAATCATTTCCACAAAGTCATTTATCATTTTGGGGAGCTTGTCATAGTCATCAATGGCAACTTCGAATTGAGCTACCCGTTCCTCTTCGAGGGCCAGGCTCTCTAGTGCCATTCCGATTTTTTTCATTCGTATGTCTGCAAGCTCGCTACCCTTTACAAAGTGGCACTGATAATCATCGCCGTGCTTGCAGCCAAACAGAAAAATACCATCCATACCTTTGGCAAGCGCATCCTTGATCCATACAACGTTTACCGACCCGAGGCATCTTACCGGAACGAAACGAACCTCTGCAGAATAGCTGAGCCTGTTTAATCCGGCAATGTCCAGCGCTGGGTAGGCATCATTTTCGCAAATTAGCCCGATGATCCTTAAAGGAGGTTCATCATAATCATCTTCAGAGGGAACCTCTATACATTTGATCATGGAGCCGACACTGTCAATACTGTAATCTTCAAAGCCGATGATTCGCTCGGGGCAGGCACCCATGCAGGTGCCGCACCGCCGGCAGCGTGTGGGATTCGGTTTGGGAGTTCCTGTTTCATCATCATCGATCGCCCCGAATGGACATTCCTCCGTGCATCGCTTACATTGCGTACATCTCTGGAAATAGAAGTCGGGTATTGTCATATCACCGGACCTTGGGTGAACGGAAACACCTCTGTTTGTCGACTCAATGCACTGAATCGCTTTAAGAGTAGCTCCGGTTGCGTCTTCACTCGACTCTTCTATAGTCATATTGCGACGTATGCATCCTGCAGCATAAATCCCTGTTCTCTGGGTTTCATAGGGAAAGCATATGAAATTCGAGTCACAATATCCGTTAAAAAGATCGATATCACGGAAAGCCGGTCCCTGCCGGTAAGCCATATTGACCACCGGATCATCCACGGTAACCGGAACCATGCCGGTAGCCAAAACCACCATATCAGCTTTGACCTTGACCTTTTCACCCAGCAATGTGTTATCGGCTTCAACAATCATGCCGTCACCGTTTTTGGAGACACCGATAACTTCACCTTTGGTCATAAAGATACCTTCATCCTCCTGAATGTTCCTGTAAAAGTTCTCCGAAAGGCCCGGAGTCCGCATGTGCTGATAAAAGATATAGGCCTTGCCGTCATCATAATCTTCACGCACATATTTGGCCTGCTTTAGCGCAACCAGGCTGGTAACCGAACCACCATAATCAAAGTCACTGTCGTCATCACCCTTGCCCGGGCTCTGGATAAAAACAACCGATTTGGCCTCTTTGCCGTCTGAAGTGGTTATCTTGCCTTTGACGGCCATCTCCTCGAACTGATGGTTGGTCACAACATCCGGCAGCGTTCCAAAACCGAGGTGTGCAAATTCATCTCCTTCAGGTACATAAGGCCGCCATCCGGCAGCAAGAACAACGGCTCCGAATTTCTCTCCGTCAGGATCCATTGTCAGAATATCTTCCTTGCCCTTGTTATATTCCATGTATAATTCATGCTGCTTTTCAGCATCAAGCTCTTCACCTTTTTCATCCAATTTCATTTCTTCAGGCAAAGGGTATGGTACGTCAAACCGTGTCTTTTCTCCGGGTTTTTTGAATGTCACTATGAACTCACCCGGTTGACCGGCAATACGGGCAACCACCGTATCCGTCTTAATTGTTATATTTGGATAAGCTTCAATCTCTTTTATTTTGCTTTCGATTACCGGTGGGATCAGGCTGTCGTATGGATCTTCTATCGGCAGTTGTTTCCGGAGTTTCGCTGCATAGCCGCCAAGGGATGCTTCCTTTTCAACGATGGTCACATCGTAGCCTGTTTTGGCCGCATCAAGGGCAGCCGAAATACCGGTGATGCCACCGCCAATCACCATAATTTTTCGACAAACGCCTTCCTCAAGCAATTGAGGCTCGGGCAAATTTATTTTTTCAACCTTTACCATCCCCATTCTCAGATAATCTTCGGCCAGCATCTGAACACTATCATAGTCTTCTTCCTCTTCTTTCTGTTCTTCGGTAAGCGCCGGAAATTCAGATCGGGGATGAGACCAGACCACCTGTTCTCTTAGATTAACCCGGTCAACGATACAACCGTCAAAGCTGAAAACATCAAAGTTTACCCGCCGGGAACAGCCTGCAATAACCAGCGTGTTAACACCATCATCGGATATATCTTTCTTGATGAATTCAATCCCTTCCTTCCCGCACAAGAAAGGATGAGTTTTGACAGGAAAACCTTTTTCTTCAGGGATTTCGCACAGCTCTTCAATATCCAGAGCATCCCCGATGCCACAACCTGTACAGATATATACACCATACTTTTTATCCATGGATAACCTCCTACCTCTTCACCAGGGTTTGAATCGCCTTTAGGGCCATACCGGTAGCACTCTGGTTTGATGATACCACGTCGGCCGGCTTATTTGCACATCCCGCAGCAAACATACCGCCTTTTTCAAAATCATTGATGATAAAACCGTCTTCGTTATATTTCAGATCGGCCGGCAGTTTGACGGTTGCGGTTGTCGGCTGCATACCGGTGGCAAGGACAGTCATTTCTACCGTTTGTTTGATCTTTTCGCCTGTTTCGGCATTTTCTGCCACCACGGTGATATTGCCGGTACCCGAGTCTTCGTTCACTTCAGCGACCTTGCCTTTGATTAAAAAGACATTTTCATCCTCTTTAATCTTTTTATAAAACTTTTCATACCGCTGGCCGGGCGCCCTTACATCGATATAAAAGATATATACCTTGGCATCGGGATACTGTTCCCTAATATATGTGGTTTGTTTCAGGGATGCCATGCAGCAGATGTAGGAACAATATGGGAGATGATTTTCGTCTCTTGAACCGGCACACTGAACAAAGGCGATGCTTTCGGGCTCCTTATTGTCTGACGGGCGTATAATTTTGCCCTTGGTCGGTCCGTTAGGAGACGCAAGTCTTTCCATCATCATATTTGTAATAATATTCGGATATTGGCCGAAACCAAGATTATCTATCTTTGTGGCATCATAAGGTTCCCATCCCGTGGCCCAGACAATGGCGCCCACTTGCAGGTTAATGGTTTTAGCTTCCATGTCAAGATCCACGGCATCGTATTTACAGGCTTCCTTACATCGCTTGCCATCCTCGGTCCCGATGATCTGTGGAGAAATTACATAGCGGGCCGGAAAAGCCATTTCAAAAGGCAGATAAGCTCCCTTGATCTTATTCATTCCAAAATTGAAATCACTGGAAATTTCGGTTTCGCAGGCCGCTTCGCAGTCCCCGCAGCACGTACAATTCTCTGTAACATATCTCGGGTTTAATTTAATCGTAACATTATAGTTGCCGGGTGTTCCATCGACCTTCTCAACCTCAGCCAGGGTAAAAACTTGTATTTTTGGATTATCCTTTATTCTCCTGAAATTAATTTCCAGTCCACAGCTTGGAGGACATAACTTTGGAAAGTACTGATTTAGCTGTGCCACTCTTCCGCCCAGATAAGGATTTTTTTCGATTAGAAACACCTCGTACCCCACTTCGGCAGCTTCCACGGTCGTAGTTATACCGCTAATCCCTCCTCCGACAACCAGAATGCTTCCGTTTCCAGAGGCTGCTTTGTTATCCGTCATGCTATCCCTCCGTGTATTAAAATTTTAATTGGTTAATATTATAACTCTCTGGACAACTTGAATTTCTCAAAAAAATTGTTATTATTTCATACAAATTATCAAAGAGCATAATCAAAATCTTGACCCCCCCGGTGTTTTAATCCATTATATCTTTTAATATCAATAAGATAGCCCGGTTTAAACAATCGAGGATAGTATCATTCAACATTTTTCTTGTCAAGTACTTTTGCCAAACAAAAGAACAATCGTATGAATTTGCAGAATGACAGAGTGCTTTAACACTGCTTCATCATAATAAAAAATATACGTAAAATGAGTTGACACAAGAAACACTGTCAGATAAATAACGCTTCTTAGTGCCAGATTCAGATCCGGCACTCATAAATAAAAAAGGAGAAATCTCAATGAAAAAGTCAGGCCGTCCGCTTGAAAAACGAGGGCTATCCGTTTTAAGCGTTGATGACAACTTTCGTTTTGCCTGCCACCATGGTCTCGCATGCTTTACCCGATGTTGTCGTGATATCACTATCTTTCTTACGCCTTATGATATCATCCGTATGAAAAATGCCCTAAAAATGTCATCAGAAGATTTTTTGCCTTCCTATACCGCTACCCTTATCAGCGATTCGGGGTTGCCCGTCGTTGTATTGAAAATGGGCGATGACAAAGAGAAAAGCTGTCCTTTTGTTACCCCAGAGGGCTGCACAATCTACGAAGACCGACCCTGGCCCTGCCGTATATATCCACTCCAGCCTGAAAGCACCAAAATAACGGAAAAGTCGGGAAAAGAATATTATTCTGTCATGGATGTCCCTTTTTGTCTTGGTCTTTCCGAGGACAAGATGTTGACGGTCAAAAAGTGGAAGGAAGAACAGGGGATTCCCATCTACAGAGAAATGGAAAATCTTTTTAAGAAAATTACGATGAATGAATTTCTAAACGACAAAAAGATTATCAATAAAAAAATCCAGGAGATGTATTACATGGCCTGTTATGACCTGGATCGTTTCCGGCGTTTTGTATTTGAAAGCAAATTTTTTGACCTCTTCGAGGTGGACCCGGAAACTGTGGAAAAAATAAAGCATGATGAAGTGGAACTTTATAAATTTGCGATGAGATGGCTTGAATATGGTTTGCTCGGACAGCATGTACTCAAGGTAAAACCGGATGTCATGGAGGCCAAAAAGCAGGAGTTGAATATCAAATGATAGATCAGGCATTGATGCAACCTTTAAAAGACCGGAAATTTAGGTTTGCCTGCAATAAAGACTTACCCTGCTTCACAAGATGTTGCGCCAATCTTAATCTGTTGCTCACGCCCTATGATGTGCTTCGTCTCAAGAACAGACTCAACCTTTCATCCGAAAAATTCTTAAAAAATTACACCACCAATTATGTCGATGAATCTTACGGGCTTCCGGTCGTCAAGCTTAAGATGAATAACGATGAAATGCGCCGGTGTCCTTTTGTGAGCCCGGAAGGTTGTGTTGTATATGAGGATCGGCCCGCCGCCTGCCGCCTGTATCCCCTGGGCCGGGCTGCCTCGAAGATTTATAAAGGGCATGCCCCCGGAGAATATTATTTTATCGTAAAAGAATCTCACTGCCTCGGGTTAAATGAAGAATATGAGTGGACGGTTCAAGAATGGATAAAAGACCAAGGTCTGGATAAATATAATGAAATGAATGATTTTTTCATGGATATCACGGCAGGCAGGCGGGCAAAAACCATCAAGGCGCTCAGCGAACAGCAGTTACAAATGTATTATATGGCCTGTTACAATCTGGATGACTTCAGACGTTTTGTATTTGAAACAACGTTTCTGGATAAGCTTGACATCACGCAAGATGTTCAACACCGTATTAAAACAGACGATATTGAATTGATGGCATTTGCCTGTCAATGGCTTAAATTCTCCCTCTTTGGAGAAAAGACCCTTCCAATTCGCAGCCATCACCGTGCATAAAGACCGGCCTTACTCAATAATAGCATCTTTCAGGGCGTCCGAGGACCATACCGGTATGGGCCCATACTTGCCTGTATCAGGATCTAACCGGCAGCGATACGATGCCCGGGTTGCCTGCTGTTCCCACATCTGTTCCCAGCCTTGAACAAAATAGGAGCAGTCGTCATTAAAACAAACGTAAAAGAATTCATTGGGCCAGGTGGAGGTAATGGGAACCCTCCATTTTTTCATCTCCTGTCCGCAATGGGGACACAGGGGCGCTCTCTTGTCTGACATCTTTTTATCTCCCTCCACTCGAAAATAGTATGCCGTTATAATCAGATAGTTTTCATATAACGAAAGTTAGGGAAAATCCACTTGAAATTATTATAAAACAGCCTATAAATATACAATGTTAGAAATATATCATAAAAGAAAGGATAGACCATGACCACGATTGTAGAAAAGAATGACCTTCCTCCCTGCGACCACTACGAAGCAACCCTGGAAAATGGTTCGCTGGTAATGAAACCTTATTGCGCCTGTGGTAATTCCCTTAATGAAGATTACTTCTGTGACAGATGCAACAAACGGTGTCATTGTCATCAAATC
>CAZBOB010000062.1:15744-21366 GCA_964492995.1 uncultured Desulfobacteraceae bacterium
GCATTCTTTCGCAAATCAAGGCCATGGGAATGTTTTTCCGGAAACTGCTTCGGGTCATCCGCTGTTTGAAGCTTTTCTATTAGAGCGATAATTTCCGTGTTTACCGTTTCAGGATACAGGACCTTATAATCTCTTGCCTTCAGGGCGATCCAATATTTCTGCAGCCAGGTCAGAGGAGGATAGTAGTAGGATAATGCAGGCTTATCTATCTCTGCATCCCGATAACGCCCATGTTCGATAAAGTAGGTTTTTTCCGATTCGGCGACTTCCAGCCGGCGCCTGCAAATCTCGATCGCCTCCTCGCACTCACCTGCATATAAATGGCTGGTTGCCACAATATCATGAAGTCTGTCCTCATTCGGGTAACGCTTGATCAGCTTGGATGCGAAACCAATTGCTTCGGCATACTGCCGCGAACTTAGCAGGCCAAAGGCCTTCTCGATGCGCTTGATAAGTTGCTCTTGATCTCTTTCCTTTGCTCGCAAATTTTCTGCCTGTTCCGGATCTTTAACCTGCCGGGCTGCCTCATGTTTTCCCAAACAGCACTGTTTGTATTTTTTTCCGGAACCACAGGGACAGGGTTCATTCCTGCCGATTTTTTCCGGCGGCACATCAACCACTTTAGCCCTTTCACGCTCGGCTTGAGCAAGCAAATCATCCCGCATCCGGAAAAGTTGTTCCTTGGTGATTCCGGCCTTTAGAGCGATAACATCCGGATCACCTCCCTGAAGGAGTTCCAAAACAGGTTCAATCTCTGCTTCCGACATGGCATCAAACTGCAAGTTTTTGGATTTACTCATAAAATCGTTCTTTCTTTAAAATCGATTTTTCAATGAAGGCTAAATTTTCTCGAAAAAGTCGATGCACGCACGGGCAAAACCGGCTGCATAGGCATTAAAATCAAAAGTCTTGTCCCCCAGGTGTTTATTTAAGATTTCAGCACGATATATATCCCAATTTTTTGGAATTCCCCTGGCCCGATATACGGCAGCCAGTTCATCGTAATCCGCCTCGTGGCAAGCAAACCGGCGCCCTTTTTCATAACCCTGGTCATACCATTTCTGATTGTAGCTCCCCTCCTTTTGCGACATTATTTCCAGCCCTTTCAAAAAACACATTAAAAAAAAGCAGCCGCACAAGATTACCAACCTCATGCGGCTGTCTCTGGAGAATGTCTGTAAAAAACCAAAGGCGCCGCACTGCGACGCCTCTGGCTGACTAACAATGGGCTTACATACCCACAACAGCTTTGATATCCACAAGATGTATGAGGGGTCTTGTGAGCATTGTGAACTCATCCTTTTCAGCATCGTAAACAGAGTTTACGAATACCTTTCCCCATTTATCCTGATCCATCTTTTTGAAATCCGAACGGTAGTAATACCCGGGCCATCTGGTTTCCTCGCGGAACAGTTTATGCCGGGTATGGGCTTCCGCAATCTGGGTCCGGTGAACGTTTTCCCAGCACCGCATCAATTCATGGAGATTTCGGGCAGCAAGCTTGGGAAGATCCTCTTTGAGGAGCTTTAGCAGATCCAGAGCAATATTCAGCGTAACGGCACTGCAATTATACTGAGAACCACAACCGGCCACGTATTCATCCATGATCTTGTTAAGACGGAATATGGCCATTTTGGGTGTAATGTAATTCGGATTGACCTCTTCCACCGGCAGATCATATCGCTTCGTGGTCGTGCCCAGGGTGGTGTAAGCTTTATGCTCTTCATAGTGCTTCATCGGCAGCACTATTTGTTCCTTGAGCTTCTCCACCTCGGCGGCATCAAATTCAGGCATTTCAGGGTTCTCCACACAGAACTTTACCGCCGATTTGGCCGCAATCCGACCTTCGGTAAAGGAACCTGAAGAGAACTTATGGCTCGAAACGCCAACTCCGTCACCGGCCGCAAATAACCCTTTTATCGTGGTCATGCGATTGTAGCCCCAGAAGTATTCACTCTTGGATTCTTCGGTCTGGAGATCTTCGGGACCACTGCACCATGCTCCGGAAGCCCCGGAGTGGGAACCGATAAAGTAAGGTTCGGACGGCATGATCTCGGAAGGTCCTTCCTCGGGGAATACATCTTTTGAGGCCCAGAGAATCGCCTGGCTGATGGTCATGTCGAGAAAATCCTCCCATGCCTCGGCCTCAAGCTTCTTTAGTTCCTTCTTTTTCGCTTTTGCATCAGGAGCTTGTTCGGCAATTTTGGCAATAGCCTTGTCCGTATGAATCAAGATGGGTCCATCACCTTTCACATAACATTCAATCATCATCAAATGGTTCCTGAGGCAGGTGGGAATCGGCTTGACCTCCCCATAGGGCGGCCAGTTGTGAAGTTCGCCCCCTTCAGCCAGACCTTCGGCCATGTAGTTGAAACCGGTAGCAGAAGTCGCCGCCGCCTTGAACAGCAAGAACCACGCTCCAACCGGACCGTACGCATCCTTGAATCTGGCCGGAATAAAGACAACCTCCTGGGAGGTCATCTCGGCGCCGGCCGTTGTGGTCAGGTAAGAGGAGGATCCCGCGTTCCAGGGCGGATACCAGGCCCTGCCCAGACCTTCTCCGGTTGACCGCGGTCTGAAGACGTGAACGGCACCTCCGGCGACCGCAATGCAGGCCTTAAATTTAAACACATAGATTTCAGGGGCTCTCACGCTAAACCCGATGGCACCTGCCACTCTATTTTTGTCGTTCTTGTCAAGCAAAAGGCGAAGTACAAATACGCGTTCGATAACATTGTCCATGCCAATAGCGTTCTTGGCTGCCTCAGCACAAATGGCCTTGTAAGATTCGCCGTTGATCATGAGCTGCCACCGGCCTTCATGGACATATTTCCCGTCCGCATCCAGCCAGATGGGAAGTCCGAATCCCTCAAACATATGAACCGATCCGTTGACGTGTCTGGATATATCCATGACCAGATCGTCCCGGCAGAGACCCATGAGGTCCTGGCGGACATAGCTGAGGTAATCGACGGGGGTATTTTCACCCTGGTATTGATTGATGGCAGAAAGGCCCATTCCCACAGCACCGCTTCGTTCCATTGCGGCCTTATCTACCACAGTTAGTTTCACATTATTTTCTTTGGCCCAGTGTGCACCTTCTACGGCTGCACCAGTTCCGGCCATTCCTGCGCCTATAATCAAAAGATCGGTGGTAACTTCGACTGTCTTGAATTCTTCCATTATTCATCACCTCCTTTAGTCTCCGAGTGTCCAGAGTTTATCGGCTTTCAATGATGCCGGTTCCGTAAACAGGAGTTGATCATCCAATGTACCCGGTCCAACGCCAAAACCGCCATCAGGCTTGGCCTCTCCTTCCGGAGTAGTCCTGATGGGGAATTTGAACCGTTTGATCGCACCCCCTCTGAACTTTACTGTCCACATGATATCTTCGGTGCCCCTCATGGGTACAACACTGGCTCCCAGCGGTGTAAAGTCGGCATAACCGCGAACTTCTACGGCCTGAGTCGGGCAGATTTTCACACAATTGTAACACTCCCAGCACATATCCGGCTCACAATTATAAGCTTTCATCCGCTCTTCATCCAGCACCATGAGATCGTTGGGGCAGATGTACAAGCATGCGGTTACATCGCCTCCCTTACAACCATCGCATTTTTCATCAATGACAAAGCTTGGCATTTATCACACCTCCTAATTTTGCTTTGTAAGCATTTCTGTTAGTTAACCTCTGTTAATTATCACAACCTAAGAATGTATCTGCACCTCCCTTCATGCTTATGACCAGAAGAACTGCTTCTGGCCGATTACCAGTTTTAATCATTTAAAAAATAATTCTTGCCTATGTTATCTAACTTTGATCAAAAAATATTTTATAAAATCAACAAGATAAATAGACCATACAAACCGAAAAGGTTAGATAACAATTAACATTATTCTTGTCAAGAACTTTTGGAAAAACTAATCTATATATTTTTAAACATTACAATTCCATTTTGGCTTGATCGAACATATAGATTTAACCACTTAAATATACACTATATATTGTGCTTAATGCCGTTCATGTTGCGTAAACCATTCAGGATATGAATCATATCTAGTATATAGGCATCCGTTGAGATGTGTATGTACCATCGTGACCCATTTTAGTACACTATGGATCTTCCCCGGGATATGCATTTTTTGTTGACATATGTTACTCGATTGGTCATTTGTTATTTGGTATTGGGAACTGGTTACGGGTTGCGGGTTGCCGGTAATTTTCCGGTGTAACGCAAAATGGAGAAACTTTTATGGAAAACAATATGACGCCCCTTTCGTTAATGGTCAAATTACCACCCCTGAAGGAGGATGATACATGACTCAGAAAAAAGATTGGAAGAAACCATTCGTGCTTGTCCTCTTGCTCGTGCTCCTTGGCGCTTACTATGAGCGATTGAGTGTTGAAACTAAGGCAATGGTATTGCCAATCGCGGTATTTATTGCCGCAGCTGTTGTTATTGCCCGTTTCAAGCAGCTTGAATATGAAATACGTTCATCCAAAGTTAACGCCCGGGAAGCTGTGTTCCAGACCTTTACTATTATAGACCCTAATGGAAAGGAACGAGTTTCTCTTTCAGCAGCCCCGGATACCGCGTTAATGACTTTCTTCGATGAGGATCACATGCCCCGTGCGACTTTGGAACTATTGGACAAAGAGCCGGTAATGAAACTGGTGGGAAACAGGGGAAGTGCATGGATTGCATTTGATGAAAAGGGCCTGCCCAATATAATCTTTAAAGATGATACGGATCAAATCGTCTGGTCAGCCCCGTCATGACAAAATCCGGTTAACTTCTTAATCAATTAATACATCAGAACCAGGGTAAATGAATTTGATTTCGGTGCAGCGTAGCGTCGTGAAGCGTTCTCCCTGTATTGGAATTCAAATGCGTTTGCCCTGACATCAGAACTTATTGAAAAATTACAAATCCGGTTATTAACTGCACAGTATTATTGTAAATGAGCTTCAGGTATGAGTAAAGAATTCTGGCCCAGATCACCCCAGATGGGTGGCCTCTACCTTATTTTTACAACACTCCCCCGGCGTGGAGCAAAGCGACTGACATTTCATATCATCGAGGCGACCGTTTCCGTTTTTATATTCATCGATAGCCTTGTGAAGCGCTTTTACTGCCAGTTGTATGCAGTGGTGTTTTTTTGCGGGAACATCTTCAAGCTGGCTGAAAACATCGCTGTCATCAATATTCCGGGCATATTCAAGGTTTTTACCCTTGACGAGATCAACAGAAGCCATGGCCGCGGAAATCGCGCCCGGACAGCCAAGCACCTGATACCGAATGTCTTTTATTTTGTTTTGATCTATTTTAAGAAAAATTTTCAAAGTGTCTCCGCATGTGCCAAGCATCTCTGACACCTGGTCAGCATCCTGCAAACTGCCCATATACGGTTTTTCAATATAATATTTAATAGCTTTTTCCGAATACCCGAGATCTGCGAGCATCTTTTGTTCTTCCCTATTATCGTTTTCAAATAAAACTTTAGCTTGATCTTTCTCCATACTATTTAATGAATGCATTCCAAAACTCCCTGAGATTAATTTCCACTCCAAATATTTTCCGCGCTACAATATGTATAAAAACTTCATGTGTCAAGTGAGTG
>CAZBOB010000063.1:0-20849 GCA_964492995.1 uncultured Desulfobacteraceae bacterium
TGCTCTCTTATATAATTTTGCTATTCGGTGTGTCCACTATTTTGGGGTAGGTTCATTTCTTACATAAGCCAATAGAAACCTTGGTTGTTCTCTGTTCTGGTCATCGATGTTCCTTACCGAGATACCAATAACCTCCGGTTTAAATCCCTTGATGGCTTCTTGAATTACTTGATGATAATTATCTTGAAGCAAAAGATCTGTCATAATAACATCATGCCCGGATCTTCTGGTAGCCTCAGCAACACAACCAAGGCCAATGGCTATCGGAGGAATATTTAAATGTTCCGTATTGGCAGAAATCAAAAGAACTTTCATTCTTACCTCTTTATAGGGCTGTTGAAAAACCGTGTCTCGGGCTGCCAAGAATGGTTGTCGGATATTTCCATATCAGTAAAAATTTCTGACCCAAAGGACCAGGTTTTTCAGGGCAAAATAAATTATTCGTGTCTCAGAGCCTCTATGGGATCAAGCCGGGCGGCGTTACGGGCCGGAAAATAGCCGAAGAACACCCCGATGGCCGCGGCAAAAAGGAAGGCCACCACAATAATGCCCGGCTTTATGACAAGGGGTACCAACAGGAGCTTGGCAAGCCCGGCCGAGACGACCAGCGCCAGAATTATACCGATACCGCCGCCCATGGACGACAGCACCACTGCCTCCACCAGAAATTGTAAGAGTACCTCCCGGGCCAGAGCCCCGATGGCCAGACGAGTGCCGATCTCACGGGTTCGTTCGGTCACGGAGACCAGCATGATATTCATAATTCCGATACCTCCCACCAGCAGGCTTACCGCTGCGATCGCCCCTAATAAAGAGGTGAGTACCCTGGTCGTCCCGGACAGCACCGCTGCAATCTCCCGCATATCCCGGATGTAGAAATCATCATTTTCTCCTACCCGGATATGACGCCGCTCCCGCATCAGCCGTGCAATATCTTCCTTGACGCCATCGATTGAGAAGCCATCCAGCACTGAAATGTATACTCGGCTGACATCCGTGTTGCCGGCAATGCGCCTCTGGAAGGTGCGCATGGGAATAAGAATGAAATCGTCCTGATCTGTGCCAAAAGAGGATTCACCCTTTGAGCTTAGGACTCCAATTACTTTAAATGCCGGTTTTTTTAACCGAATAGTGGCGCCATAGGGCTCTTCGGCGCCGAAAAGTTCCCTGGCCACTGTGGTTCCGAGGATACAGACCGCTTTCCCGGCCCGAAGTTCCCCGACCGTGAATACCCGCCCCTCGGCAACAGGCCAGTCACGTGCGGCCATGAAGCTGTTGGTGCTTCCAGTGATCGTGGTGAACCAGTTGCGGTTGCCGGAGATGGCCTGGGTGGCGAGCCCGGCTATGGGCGCTACCGCCTCCACCCCGGAAATCTCCCTGGAAATGGCTTCGACATCTGATAATTTAAAGGGCGGCGCTGTCACTCTGACTCCGCCGGGGCCGTGAAAGCCCTGACCGGGCCGAAGCTGCAGAAGATTGCTTCCAAGGCTTGCGATCTGGGACTTTACCTTTTCGGTGGCACCGTTACCCAGGGTCACCATGGTAATTACCGCCGCTACCCCGATAATTATCCCGAGTGAGGTCAAAAACGACCGCATGAGGTTGCGCCGGATTTCTCGCAGAGCCAGCACAAGGGCATTTAAGATCATGATTCTGTTTCCTCCGTCCTATGGGCGGCGATCAGGCCGTCCACGAAATGAATTTGACGTTTTGCATAGGCGGCCATGTCCCGCTCGTGGGTGACCAGCACAATAGTCAGGCCGCGTTCCCGGTTGAGCCCGGAAATGAGGTCCATTATTTCGAGACTCCGTTCGGTATCCAGGTTACCGGTGGGCTCGTCGGCCAGAAGCACTTCGGGCTCAGTCACGATGGCACGGGCAATGGCCACGCGCTGCTGTTGACCGCCGGAGAGTTCAGTCGGAGTGTGTTTTTCCCAGCCGCCAAGACCTACAGAGGCGAGGATATCCCTGGCCTTTCTGCGTCTCTTGACCGCTGTGATACCACGGTAGATCAGGGGAAGCTCCACATTTTCCAGGGCAGTTGTCCTGTTGAGCAGGTTGTATCCCTGAAACACAAAGCCCAGGTAATAGCGGCGCAGAAGGGCACGCTGGTTGCGGGTGAGTTCTCCTACGACAACACCCTGAAAGAGATAGGAGCCCGAAGTCGGGGTGTCGAGACAGCCAAGGATGTTCAAACAGGTGGATTTTCCCGATCCACTGGCCCCCATGATGGCGACGAAGTCTCCTTTTGCAACGGTCAGGTCGATACCTCTTAAGGCCTGCATGGAGGCATGACCGCTGCCATAGACCCTGGTTACGCCCCTCATCTCAATAAGGGAATTGTCATTAACATCAAAACTATTCATTTTTCGCCCGTACCACATCTATGAGAAGCTCTAATCCTGGAGTGATATCTCCGGCCAACACTTCTGTCATCCGTCCGTCCGTTGCCCCTGTGGTCACCGCAAGCGAAACCGGTTTGCCGCCGCGCAGAATCCAGACAAGGCGCTGCTTTCCTTTTAAAAGGTGTTTATCGCTTTTATCAGCGGATGGCTTTCTTGTGCGGTGGGGCAGGAGAGCACCGAGCAGGCCACGATTCTTTTTTTTAACCTCCTCAGGTTTGCCTGGTGGCATAAAGCGCAGTGCAGCATTGGGGATGAGCAGGGCGTTTTCTATGTGTTTTACCACAATGTCTGCCGTGGCGGTCATCCCTGGCAAAAGCGCAAGATCCTGGTTATCAACAGCTAGTACCGTTTCATAGGTGACCACCCCCTCGACCGTTCTGGGTGAAAAGCGAACTTCGGTGACTTGTGCAGAGAAATTGCGATTCGGATAGGCATCAACCGTAAAAACGGCCGTCTGACCCGCCTTCACCTGTCCCACATCGGCTTCGTCCACGTCCACATGCAGCTCCATCTTGGTCAGATCTTCGGCAATGGTGAAAAGAACCGGGGTTTGCAGAGAGGCGGCCACCGTCTGTCCTGGCTCCACCCGACGTAACAGGACGATACCGTCGATGGGGGAGCGGATGATGGCCTTGGAAAGATTGGTCTCGTTGAAAATAAGTTCGGCCTTAGCCTCAGATACATCCGCCAGTGCACTTGACTCATCGGCCTGCGCCCTGGCAATGGCGGCTTCGGCCCCATCCATTTCGACCTGGGAGGGTACCTTGCCGCCGCTCGATTTTCGGGCTTGTTGAAATTGCGCAAGTTTTAAGTTGGTTTGTCTGACGTCGGCTCTGGCCCTTAATACCTTGGCATGCGCCGATTTAAGGGCGGCCTTTGCCTGGAGAACTTGCGCCGTGAGCTTCGAGGTGTCCAGCCGGGCCAGTACCTGTCCCGCCTTCACACGCTGGTTGTAGTCGGCTTCCACCGTCTTGATTGTTCCGGATACCTCGACACCCACATCAACCTCGTTGATTGGCTCAAGGGTGCCGGTAGCGGTTACGGTGATAGTTAAGTTTCCTCTTTCGGCTTTCTGGATCCTGTATCGCTGTGTGCTGCCGGTGTTTTTAGAAGAAAACACGATGATGGCAGAGATTGTCGCCAGCAGTACGATAATGATGCCGGCACAGAACTTAAGGCGTCTACTCCGCTTCGAAGAGCGATCCACACCCAATATTTTTCCTATATCGTTGTTTCCTTTATGGTTGATATGGGTCATTTTCTTAACCTATTTCTTTCGAGGCATTGAAGCGGGTTCCACAGACGCCCAGCCGCCGCCGAGGGCCTTGTAGAGACGCACCAGATTGGCGGTCACGGCGCCGTTGCTTTGTGCCAGTTCATCCTGAAATGACAACAGCGAGAGCTGGGCAATCAGCACGTTGCTGAAGTCCACCAGCCCTGCCTGGTATCGATCCCTGGCCAGCTTATCGGCCTGCCGGGCCGCGTCCGTAGCCCTGGCAAGGGATTCTCTCCGGCGTTGTTCTTTGGCATAGGACACCAGCACATTTTCTACTTCTTCCTGGGCTCTCAGGACCGCGGATTCGTATTGAATCAGGGCCTGTTCCTGGAGGGCAGACTGCACCTTGATATTCTGGCGGATGGAGCCGCCATGAAAAATGTTCCAGGAGACGCCGGGACTTATGCTCCAGGTCCGACTGGCGGCGGTAAAAAAATTTCCCGTGGAGACGGATTTAAGCCCTATGTTACCCATCAAACGGAACTTGGGATAAAGATCCGCCGTGGCCACGCCGATCCGGGCCGTTTGGGCCGCAAGGTTGCGTTCTGCCAGACGGATATCGGGCCGGTGGCGTAAGGTCTCTGCCGGGACTCCCACGGCCACCGTTACCGGGGGGACCGGAATGGGTTTCCGCTCGGCCAGTTCCCGGTGGACCGCGCCGGGGCTTTCGCCCAGGAGCACCGCCAGACGGTTTTTTGCCGCCTCCAGTCCAATTTCCAACGTCGGGATTTGGGAACGGCTACGTTCCAGATTGTACAGTGCCTGTTGTACAGCCAGTTCATCGATGATTCCTGCCTCGTATCGCGAACGATTTAATTCATATGTTTCCTGTTGCGTTTTGATATTCGCATAAGCCGCAGAAAGACGTGCCTGATAGGTCCGCACCTCTACATAGTTCAGGGCCACTTCCGCCAGCAGGCTCACCAGCACATTGTGCAGGTCCGCTTGGGTGGCTTCGAGATTCGCCTGGGCCGCCTCCACCGAACGCCGCACCCCGCCGAAAACATCCAGTTCCCAGCCGGCGTCAAACCCGGCTGAATAGAGTTTGTTTTCCCTTGTTGACCAGCCGCTTTTACTGCTGCGATAATTCGTGGAAGAAGCAGAGGCATCCAGAGTGGGGAAAAGATTTGCTTTGCTGATGCCTCTGAGAGCCCGGGCTTCACGGATTCGCGATAGGGCTTTTTTGAGATCAAGATTGCCTTTGACGGCACGTTCCTCCAGACTGGAAAGTTTTGCATCATTCAGTGCACGCCACCAATGGGCCAGGGTTTCGGGCTTCGGCAAGTCGGCGGTCAGGCCACCCCGGAGTTGGGTGTTCCATTCTTGGGGCGCGTCAGGCTCCACCCGGGCATAGTCCGGCCCAACTGCCGCACATCCGGCTAGGACCAGGGCGGTGATCGCAGGCATCAGGACGTTCAGGGAGCATCGCACCCACCGGACTGCCTGTTTATAATGATGCCCTTTGAATGTTATGGATATCATGATTATCTCGCTTTGAAATACATTTTTTTATTAAACGGTTCATAAGCTTTTTACCCTTAGGATTATACTTTCATCTGCCGTTGCGCGCGCCAGGCATGTCCTTTCTCCCGAGCGGATTGAAAGAAGTAATATAGCGAAGGAATCAGAAAAATGCCCACCAGGGTCGCCGCCAGCATGCCGCTGAACACCGTGGTGCCGATGGCCCGGCGACTAGCGGCGCCAGCACCGGTGGCAATCAACATGGGCGTTACCCCCAGAATAAAGGTAAAGGCCGTCATCAATACCGGCCGGAAGCGGATTTTCGCCCCTTCCACCGCGGCCTTCTCCGCGGACATTCCTTCTTCGCGGCGGTCCTTGGAAAACTCCACGATAAGAATGGCGTTTTTGCTGGCCAGACCCACCAGCAGCACCAGACCGATTTGCGCGTAGATGCTGATGCTGAATCCCGTAATCCAAAGACCGGCCAGAGCCCCCAGGCTGGCCACCGGAATGTAGATGATAATGGGCAAAGGGATGGTCCAGCTCTCATATTGTCCCACCAGGAAAAGGTATCCAAAGAGCAGGGCCATGGCAAAGAAGACTGAGACTTTGCCGCCGGCTTTGCGCTCCTGAAAGGACATGGCGGACCAGTCATAGGCATATCCTTTGGGAAGGGCCCTGGCCGCCAGGCGCTCCATGGCCGCCATGGCCTGGCCGGAGCTAAATCCCGGGGCGGCATTCCCATTAATCTGGGTGCTGATGAACTGGTTATACCGCTTCACGATCTGGGGCCCCAGGACCGTGGACAGAGTGATCAGACTTTTCATGGGCACCATCTTTCCGTCGTTGCTGCGTACGTACAATTGATTGATGTCCTGCACGGTATCGCGGTATGGCGCATCGGCTTGAACCTTGACCTGGTACACTCTTCCGTAGAGGTTAAAGTCGTTAACGTACCCGGACCCGAGCTGGGCCTGAAGGGTGGAAAACACCCTGCTGACCGGCACCTTGAATGTCTCGGTCCGGGTGCGGTCGAGGTTCACGAAAAGCTGAGGCGTGTTGGCCGTATAGGTGGAAAAAACCCGCATCAGGGCCGGATCCTGGTTGGCGGCGATTACTATGGCCCGGGTTGCAGCGGCAATCTCCCGGGGACTCTGGTCCTCCAGGACCTGCAGCCGGAAATCAAATCCGCCGGTCGTACCCAGGCCCAGGATTGCCGGAGGCGCAAAGGCAAAGATGTTGGCCGAGGACATGGCCGCCAGTTTCTGCTGTGCCTGCGCCATCACGGCATTCAGCTTCACGTCCGGACGGGTGCGCTCATCCCAGGGGGCCAGGATTCCAAGACCGAATCCCACATTGTCGGCATTTCCGCTGAGCAGGCTGAACCCGCCGACTCCAATGACGTGGTCAACACCCTTGATGGTTTGGAGTTCTTTGGTGACCTGCTGCATAACCTCGTTGGTGCGTGCAAGCGCGGCACCTTCTGGGAGCTGAACATTGAAGAAAAAGTACCCCTGGTCCTCCTGGGGCAAAAAACTGGTGGGACGACTCGAAAACAGGTAATAGGTGCCGCCAAAAATGCCAATGAAAATCAACAGCACCACCACGAGCCGACGCATCAGCCATGAGGCCCCGGCCACATATCCCTTGCGCGAGGCATCCAATACCCGGTTGAACCATGCCAGGGGGCCCCGGCGGATGGTTTTCGGCGGCTTGAGCAGGGTGGCGCAGAGCGCCGGGCTGAGAGTCAGGGCGTTAATGGCCGAAATTACCACCGATGTGCAAATGGTCACAGCAAACTGTTTGTAGAGTTGTCCGGTGATGCCGGGCATAAATCCCACCGGAACGAACACGGCCAAAAGCACCAGGGTGGTGGCGACGATGGGTCCGGTGACCTGGCCCATGGCCCTCATGGTTGCAGCTTTAGGACCGAGTTTTCGTTTATCCATGACCCGGTAAACATTTTCCACTACTACGATGGCGTCGTCCACCACCAGGCCGATGGCCATGATCAGGGCAAACAAAGAGATGGTGTTGGCATTGTAGCCCAGGGCAAACAGCACCGCGAAGGTACCCACCAGCGAGACTGGAATGGTCACGGCAGGAATCAGGGTCGCCCGCCAATCTTGAAGAAAGATAAAAACCACACCGATCACCAAAAGACAGGTGAGGCCAAGCGTCAACACAATCTCATTGATGGCCGCCGAGACGTATCTGGTGGTGTCTAAAATGATCTGATACTGCACATCCGTTGGCTGTTGCTGAGCCAGGCGCTTCAGATCGGCCCTGACCTCCTTCATGGTCTCCAGAGCGTTGGCGCCTGGAGATTGGTAAACTGCCAGTGCCACGGTCGGACCGCCGTTGAGGATTGACTCATGGCCATAGGTCCTTGCCCCGAGTTCCACCCGGGCAACGTCGCGGATGCGCACCAGCCCTCCCTGGTCATTGGTGCGAACAATGATGTTTTTAAAATCATCAACCTCATTGAGCCGGCCTTTGGCCCGCAGGGTGTACTGGACCTGCTGGCTGTCAGCAACAGGCTCCGAACCGATAGAACCTACGGCGGCCTGGATATTCTGCTGCCGGATGGCGGCAATCACATCGTCAGCGGTCAGCCCCAGGGCGGTCAGGCGGTCCGGATCCATCCAGATCCGCATGCTGTATTCCATTTCTCCGAAGATGTAGACATCGCTGACCCCTTTGAGCCGGACCAGGGAATCTTTTATGTTTTTGCTCACATAGTTGCTCAAAAAGAGCCTATTCCGGGTCCCCTTGGGTGAATAGAAACAGACCACCGCCGTCATGCTCAAAGAGCGTTTGCGCACATTTATACCCTGATCGACCACCTCTTGAGGCAACTTGGATGTAGCCAGTTGTACCCGGTTTTGGAGATTGACCTGGTCGATGTCCGGATCGGTGCCCACCGCAAAGGTGACGGCCAGTGTATACTGTCCGTCATTGGAACACATAGATGACATGTAGAGCATTTTGTCCACACCGTTGACTTCCTTTTCAATGGGAGCGGCCACGGTGTCGGCCACCACCTGGGCGTTGGCTCCGGGATAGGAGGCGGTCACCCGGATTTCCGGGGGGGTTATTTGTGGATACTGGGCAACGGGGATATTAAACAGGGCGATTAGGCCGGCCAGTGTAATAATAATTGATACCACCGCAGCCAGACGCGGCCGTTCGATGAAAATTTGTGAAAACATGCATTACCTCCCTTGTTGCTGATCTTTGGTGATGGTTTTCACTGTCTGGCCGGGGCGGACTTTCTGGATCCCCTGCACGATAACCCTCTCATTTACAGCCAGCCCCGACTTAATGGCCCAGTTGATGCCGATCACAGGTCCGGTTTTGACCCGTCGCATGACCACTTGGTTCTGGTCGTTCACCACCAGGACATAACGTCCGTCGTGATCTTCCAAAATCGCCGATTGGGGCACCACAGTCATCAGTTCGGGTTGGCTTCGGACGACCAGGACGGTGACGTACTGCCCCGGCAATAACGTGCCGTCCGGATTGTCGAACAGAGCCCACACCGCGATGGTTCCGGTGCCCGGATCCACAGTGTTGTCCACGAAATCTATTTGTCCCGCAGTTTTGAGAACCCGGTCACCGGGTAGTTTAATTCGTGGTGTCAGCATGGGGTGTTTTTGGCCACTGGCGGCGTCTTTGAAGGCCATGTTGATGGCGACAAGATCGTTTTCACTGATGGAATAAACAACACGGATGGGATCTATCTGAACAATCCGGGCCAGAGGCCCGGATGCGGGATTCACCAGGTTGCCCCTGGTGAAAGCTGTGCGCCCGATGCGTCCGGTGATTGGCGCCCTGACCATGGTATATTCCAGGTCGAGTCGGGACCGCTTAAGGTTGGCCTTGGCCTCTTCGAGCTCACCCCTGGCCCGAAGTTCCTCTGCCACGGCATCGTCAATGTCGGTTTCGGACACTCCGCCGGAGCGAACCGTCCGGACCCGTTCCAGATACTGGCGGGCTTTGGTGAAGGTCGCTGTTGCCTGGGTCATAGTGGCCGTGTCGGCGTCAACCTTGGCCTGGTAGGGCGCTTTTTCGATGACATAGAGCAGATCGCCGGCACGCACATCACTTCCTTCCCTGAACTTGACCTGTTCAAGAAAACCCTCAATACGTGCCCGCAGGTCCACGGTCTGGACGGCTTCCACATGGCCCACATATTCGACCGGCGGGTTGACATCCTGCTCCGTGACTTTTGCAACCGTCACCAGTGGAGGAGGTCCGCCTTCCGGCCCCGTAGGACCGGATAGGGCCCCTTCAGGAAAAACCGACATTAGCAGCAGAGCAAACAGAACAGAGTAAACCATACGGGAGCCGACTCCGGCCTGCCGCAACCGCCGATACCTGTAACTGAGATGCACTTCAGGTGACTTCAATATGAGGTGATTCGAATTGTCTTTGTGTTGCATGTTTTTATTACTCCAAGTCCGGAATTTGGTTGATTTCAGGTACGATAAAAAAATCATTTGACAATTTAAAATATAAATATTAAATAATCATTTGAAAAAGTAAATTATAGATATTTATCGGCGATGTCAAGCGAAAACTTTAAATGGCCGTTTAATTTAACGTTTCCGAAATTTTACAACTCATGAATACAGGTTTATTTTTTCATTGAAAGCATGGTCCTCTGGGCCAGGATGCTTTACTAACGGCAACATAATTACGCCACCAGAATGGAATGTTGGAATTTTGGGTCTCAAAAAGCCTGTGAAGGATTACAAAAAAAGGAGTATCCATCATGGCTAAGAGAGAAGATGGAGCAGAAACTCGCAGCCGAATATTAAACTCGGCTTGCGAGTTGTTTGCGGAAAAAGGCTATCGCGCTGCAAGAGTGGCGGATATCTGTGAGCGGGCCGGCGCCAACGTGGCTGCCGTCAATTATTATTTTGGCGACAAGGCCGCCCTGTACACCGAGGCCTGGCAAGAAACATTTAAAAAATTTGCCGGACCCAAACCACCTGATTCCACTATCACTTCGCCGGAAGAACAGCTGCAAATCTACATACACTCCCTCATACAAAACTTCACAGAGCAGAGCGATCAGGGCCAGTTTACCCGCCTGTACTTGATGGAATTGGCCAACCCAACCGGGTTGATACATGACATCTGGCACGACCTGATCGAGCCCCGGCGACAGATAGTGATAGAGATCATCCGCAAAATTATGGGAACAAAAGCTACTGATGAAACGGTCCTGTTCTGCGAGATGAGCATCATCAACCAGTGCCGTGTCCTTCTAACCATCAGACGCAGTGATCTGGAGTACCTGCTGGGACAATCCCTTTCCCCGGAGTTGATCAAACGCATGGCCGATCATATCACCCGCTTTTCACTGGCGGGAATCAAGGCGGTAGCAGCCGCGAGACATGATCCTGCCGCAGTCCGGACATAAAAAAACGGCAACCGCCAAATCACAATGACCGAAATTCAAAATTCGAAACCTTATAATCGTGAGGAAGGCCAAACGAATTGAAAAAGATATTTTCATCAATACTGGAAAACTAGAAATAGTTAAGGTTATTGGTATTTTGAATTTGTTTGGGAAAAGTATTTGTTTGTTTCTCCGCTTGCAAGTGCAACTTCTTTTTATCAAAAAACATTTGGAGAAATTATGGAAGATGCGGAAAGTAAGAACCTCCTTCAAGGGTTATTAAAAGAAACGGAGGTTATCGCAAAATTTCAAAAATTGGATTTGTCAAATGATATTTTTCAAAAATCATTAGACAAAATAGCGTTGTTCTCCTATGATACGAAATCTTCATTACAAATGGATTTTGAAAGAAAGAAGAACACGGAACTTGATATATTTGCGGGATATATCGTTGAGTATGCAAAAAAATATGGGATTGATGCGCCGTTGCATGAGAAGGTTTATAACGTTCTAACTCATGTCCATCCATAAATGGCATCTTTTGGCCCTCGGCGGCGTTCTCGCTCGTTTTCAATCCTCGAAATAGCGCACTATGCCTGCGGTTGAAAACTCGCTCGGGCCTTGCCGAAAACCAAAACCCACCATTTCTGAATGGACACTAACTAGAAAATGAAATGAGTGAACCCCATCTCCGTTACGCAGGAAAGGGAAATGCTGATGCAACTAAAAAATCGTCAACACTTCCGACGGTGGCGGATCAAAGGACTTTTTCTTGCAGTGGTGGCATTGATCTGTACTGCTTTTCCGGCTGTGCCCGGACGGACCGAAGAACTGAGCGATGATTACAATTACGGTCTTGGGAAAATTGACCTGCGTTCCCAGTCACCGGCTCAGAGCCTGCGATTCACCCTGCCGCTGCTTATCCCCGGCGATATCCAGCCCGGCTGTGGATTACATATCGCAAACACGTGGACAAATGTTTGGGCCGAGGAATCGGAATACGTTCTGGACTATGAAATGTCTGAAACCCTGGTGACCGTGACTTACGGGTTCAATAAGCGGTTCGGGGTGTTTCTAGAGTTTGAAAACCGGAACTACTTCGGCGGTGAGATGGATGGGCTTATCCAGGGATTTCATGATATATTCGGCATTGATCAGGAGGGCCGGGATGACGTGTCTAAAGGTAGAAAAGTGATTCAGCGGTTTGACCCGAAGACCGGTCAGATGTTGAGTGAGACGTCGGCCGAAGACCTCGAAAATAACGCCATGGTATTTTTGATGAACTATACTCTTACCCATGGAACGAAAATATGGCCGGCTGCCAATGTCTTCGGCGCCGTGCGGTACGGACTAAACTGCGCGGATTTATGCAGGGATAATCATCCCGTGGACGCTGGTTTTGGACTCGGCCTTGCCAAGCGCTGGTCCAAAAAATGGTACACCTATGTATCTTTGGGATACACCCTGTATGAGTCACGCGATCCTCGCGAGCCGGCTCCCGGCGTAACACCCGTGGATTTCGAAGACAACGCATTTACCGGCTTATTCGTGCTCTCATGGCACTGCACGCCGTCTTTTTCCATACTTGCCCAGTATCTTTACAGCGGCCAGAGTATTAAAAATATCGATGGGTTGGATGAAGCTTCCCATGAAGTACACTTTGGGTTTAAATGGAAAACAAAGTACGGTATGATAGAATTTGCTCTAATTGAAAATGTTATAAGTATGAGTAATAGTCCCGATTTCGGGCTGCACGGAGGGTGGGGCTTCCATTTTTAGATTTATTTTTTGACAAGTGCAGGTTCCAGAACAATCAAAGCATCTGCGGCAATACCTTTACCCTCTGAAATTATTACCGGATTAATATCGATCTCCTTAATGATTTTGTGCTCTATTCCGATCTGTCCCACCTGAATGAGAATTTCACCCAACTGGTTCAAATCCGCAGCTTCCATTCCACGAATATTTTCCAAAATCCTTCGGCCTCGAATCTCTTCCATCATATCCAGGGCATCTCTTTTGTCCAGCGGAGCCAGGCGAAAGGTAACATCCTCAAGGATTTCAGTGAATATTCCGCCAAGGCCGAACATTACCGAAGCTCCGAACTGACGATCGCGAGTCATGCCGATCACCAGTTCCCGCTGTCCTTTAACCAGCTCCTGGACCAATACGGCGGCGCCGGTTCCATTTAAAACCGCCATAATGTCTTTAAACGCAATTCTGGCTTCATCGTCATTTCTGATATCCACACGGACCAGATTCTGTTCGGTTTTATGGATAAGATCACCTGCGGATCCTTTTAAAACCAGAGGATATCCTATTTCATTTGTCGCATGAATCAACTCGCTTTCCGTATTCGCTAAGAATTCTCTGGTAACCGGAATTTGGTAGGCGGAAAGGAACTGTTTGGACTCATATTCTGAAAGCAGGATCCTTTTTTGGTTCATAACGGATTCTAAAATCTTTTTTGGAGATTTCATGTTTGACGATTTCCTATCTTCTTTTCCAGTAATTCCGATTTTTTCGCAGTCCCTGAACACTCTCCACCGGATCATTAAAAACGGGAAACGGGGTGTTTTTTTTGTATTCTTCAATATACCGCCGTTCAGAAAGAAAGCTCAACGCTATGGGCTTGTTATAAGCATTCATGGTCACGTCTAAAAAATCCAGCATCTGCTGAGTGTTGTCATTTCCCTGGCCTAACAATTTGGCAATTTCCGGATCATAGAACAACGCCAGTACCATTCCATCGATATGATCCAGTTTTAGGCAGTGTTCTACCGCAAAAGCTAACCCCTCAATACTGTGCACATCGCCGAAGTCCATGGGGTTCGCCATACGGATCACACCGCCCCGGCGAAAACTCTCTATTTTATCCAGAAGTTCACGCGGTAGCGAAGGGCATTTAAAGCCGTATTCTTCGCATGCATCGCCGAGAATTACGGAAAAGCCACCGGATAAAGATATTACCGCCAACCGGTCACCGGAAAGCGGCGGAAGCTGCAGTGCTTTAGCGCAGACGGTCATTTCGTGGATACTTCTTACGCGTACGATACCCGCCTGTCGAAAGGCCCCGGTTACAATTCGGTCGTCATTCACAAGTGCCGCGGTGTGAGATTTGGCGATTTCGGCGGATGTTACGCTGACATTGGATTTGAAAAAAATAATCGGCTTGCCGGTTTTCCGGGCCAGATCGATCAATCTGCGGCCATTTTCAATACTTTCCAGGTGTAAATGTATCTGTTCGGTATCTTCATCATCCATAAGAAATTCCAGGTAATCAATTTCATTCAGATCCAGTTTGTTTCCGATGCTGATTACCTTGGAAAATCCCACATGTTCCTCGGAGTATAAATGAGCCGCCTGGACGGTTAAGCCGCCGCTCTGGGTTATCAGACTGATACGCCCCTTTTTAAACCGTTTGGGCCGCAGACGATTAAAAGGAGTGCATAGGCCCGAATTGGTACAAATTACGCCGATACAGTTCGGACCGATCAATCGAATTCCGTGATGCTTGACTACGGCAAGCACATCTTTCTCAAATCGGTTTTCTTTTCCGGAATATTCCCGAAAACCTGCGGTGGAAATAATCGCATGTGAAATTCCCTTAAGGCCGCAAATATCCAATGTATCGGCGACATAGGCCGCCGGAACCAGAATCACCGCCAGTTCAATACCGGCGGGTAAAGCATCCGTTTCCGTGATGATTTTTTGGCCGTTAACCGAGCCACGGCTTCTTCCCACAGGAAAAATTTCCCCTTTAAATTCCATCTCCCGGCAGTTGGAGACAATATTTTTTGCCAGGTTCCCCGGGCTGTCTGCTACACCAAAAACGGCA
Source organism: uncultured Desulfobacteraceae bacterium (assembly GCA_964492995.1). GTDB lineage: Bacteria > Desulfobacterota > Desulfobacteria > Desulfobacterales > UBA11574 > S5133MH16. Next base: position 14,390 of record CAZBOB010000063.1, read on the forward strand.
ATGCTTGACGGGTAGAAGAACTGTTTCATATCGACTCTCAATTAGTTTAACGTTTCGGAATTTCTACAACACACTGTAAATAAAATAATTTATTGGGACATGATATTTTTGCCTCAAATATGGCCCCCGTGAAATAGAAAAAAGTTTCACGGCGTAAAAATAATGGAATGATGGAATAGTGGAATAGTGGAATGTTGATTTCTAAAGGAATTTTATTAGTTATTGATTGTTTTAGCTACCCTGTCAAAATAGATTTTATCAATATACCACTTCCCCATTTCCCCATTTCCCCAAAACTCATTACTCCATTATTCCAGCATTCCAATATTCCAATTGTGACCTGCCCGCTCGTGCCCCAGGCCGCCTCGCCTTGCTCAGCTGGCAGGCGAGCTTGCAATGGCAGGCGGGGCGAAGCGAACTAAATTGTGTGATTCTTTATGGCTGTGGGAGGTTAAATGTCAAGAAAATTATCGAGGATTCTTTTAAAACGATTTGCGCAATCTTTCTTTTTTTCCTTCATCACCCTATTCTTCAATACATTTTATCGCCGGTTATCGCCGGGTTGATCATTGCCAACTTTTTTGATCTTTCCCCAAAGTTTTGGCAGCAGAAAGTTATTAGCAAAATGAAAGCTATCATCAGGACAATAAAAAGCCAGGGATAATATAAAGCGGTCAAAGGGCCGCCTGCTGCAATACTGCCATCCGGAGTATCCGCCGCAACTGCCAAGGCTGGAGTAACATCACCCATTTCATTGGCGGCTAGTTTCCTGACTACGGGAATTACTAAATTCTGTGACCATCTTAGATCATTAAAATCTATTTTTGGATTATATTTCTTGACCAGCCAGACCGGCATTTCGAACGCTTCATTGCAAAGTGTCCAGATATTGTCTCCTTTTTTGACGCGATATGTCTGAACCGTCTCAATTTTGTAAAAGCTGAAAAAATCCTCCTGTATCTTTTTGTGGTATTCAAACCGTATTTCTTCAAATTGGTCTTTTGAGATCTTATCCAGAGGAATTTTGACTTTCTTATGCAATGGTAGTGGCCTTGCATAGGGAAATCCATTCAGCTTTCGGATGTTCCTTGTCGGAATTTCCAGCCATTCCGCATAGTGCCCCAGGGTCTCCTCGATTTCGACCCGAATGATTCCCACGGGTTTGCCTCTTTTTTTCATGATCCGCTCAACCTGAAGGTTGCCTGCCACTACAACGGGATTGACCGATAACTCAGAAGCGGTGATTCTGGCCTCGAGTGCGAAAGTTGGTTGCTTGGATGCCATCCTTTTGGCTTGTGCTGCCTGAGACTGGATTCCAAAGTCAGGAGCACGGGTTAATTGGGTTCGCTTTTCTTTCTTATCCATGCTTGCGACAGCTTTTGGCAGATCAGGCTTTTCATCAGGCGACGGCAATCGCAAATTCTGGTTGACATAAATGGATCCCCTGGAATTGAGGTTGTTGGACAGAATCAGGTCAGAGACTTTGATTCCGTGTATCTTTGCAATTTTTGTAACAGTGTCGCCTCTTTTTACTCGGTAAAAGTGACTGGATTTCTGGTGAGGTTTATAAATTTCCTTGGGTAATTCCGCAGTCGTATCTATTAAATGTTGCACTGTGTGAGCCGGCAATTTCAGCGCATATCCCTTGGGTACATATTTCTGCTCTCTAAAGACCGGTGGTCGCAAAGAGGGGTTGAGTTTGCGGATGGTTGCAAAGTCCACTTCAAAATAACGGGACAGGTCTTTGATGGAGGAATAACCGGCAAGCACTATTTTTCGGCTTTCGGCCGGTTTATCCAGCTCTATCTCGCCAAAATATCGCTCATAGTTTTTCGCCACTTTTCGCGCGGCTAGAAATTCGGAGTAAAAGTTCCTGGAGGCGAACCTAAAGCGTCTGCTTTTGTAATCGTTAAAAATCGATTCATAACCGCCTTTGGCCCATTTTGCCTTTAACACCCCCGCAATTCCATGATTGTAGGCCGTAATTGCCAGCGGCCAGCTTGCAAATTTTTCGTAGCTATGCTTCAGCAACTGAACTGCCGCTTCTGATGATCGAATAGGATCCCACCGTTCATCCAGAGCATACCCCACGGTCATAAACCGCTTACCGGCGTCACGAACAAATTGCCAGATGCCTGCGGCTCCGAATTTGCTGTAGGCTTTAAGGTTAAAAGAAGATTCTACATGGGGCAGATAGGCGAGATCTTCGGGCAGACCGTATGAACGAAATACTTCTCTGATCTGTTTAATATAGGCCCCGGAGCGAATAACCCCTTCTCGAAAGCGATCCTTTTGACCGATCTGGCAACGGATTTTGTACCTTGCCTTTCGGAAAGTGGCCGGATTCGCATTCTTGTCAAACATGGCTGCAATACGTTTTGCTTCGCTATCTGAGGCAGAAGGATTTCGAGCCAGTCTCTCTAAAATCTTTTTGTATTTACTCTTGGCATTTTTAATCCGTTTCTTGTTTTTTGTTCTTGTACCGGTACCTCCAGGTCCTTGGAGTTCGATTGCTTCATAGATGATATGCAAGTTTTCGCTGTCATGGAGAATGCCCTGTGTGGTTGGGTACGTTGTGTAAACCTGGGTCCAAAATTCTACATTCGGTTTTATGCTGGGATAAACAGGAAAGGGATAAAAATCAGCACAAAACGCCGTAGAAAAAAGCGAGTTTGCCAGGAAAAAAAGGCAAATCAAACAAAATTTCAGATGCATTTTTTTCATAACCGTAGTCTCCTATTTACCGATAATGGATTGGTCGCAACAGATAGGCTTCAACCGGATAATCAGGATTTATTGGTAAGCATCCAGTGACGGGGTTTAAGAACTGCTGATGGGTTTCTAATCATTCTTTTTAGCGGTCCTTGGTTTTAGACTTTGAACTCCGACGTTCGATTTGCCCATAAGTCTGTTAAAAATCTGCAAGAATCATGCAAGATTAAAATTTGCATTTCTGAAAAACAGTGAAATGGATAGATATCAGGTAGTTAGCATATACAAAAAGTTTCGTTCCACGGGTATTATGACAATATTTGGCAATCATATTGCAATTTTTCGGTAGGTTTTAGGTAGTATTAGGGGGTAAGGGGTGGACGAAAAATGAATGCCTTTTGAATGTTTTCAAATTCCGAGCAGTTGTCATGGTCATACAAGATATAATAATATTCACTCAGATCGCACAAGAATGGATTAAAGTTCTAATTTTGAGCGTCCCAAAAAAAACGTAGATTGTCTCATGAGACAGATATGTATCGTTGGTAATTATGAGACAACTCTTAATCTTATTCTAACCCAGATATTTCACGAGTTTGAGGTGTTCATTTGCAAGGCATACAAGGGCACAGCCGTAGTAGACTACTGCAAGCCCTTGATAACGCCGCAAATGGGCGCCTCGGACTCGCCCATAGGGTGAAAATTTTTGAGAAATTGAACAAGAAAATTTTCGGTACAAAATGTAACCTGACAGATAGAAGCAAAATTGTAAATAACAAACTGTTTTCATTGCTAATAAAAAGGCGTCTCGAAAATTTTCATGAAATATTCGGGGTAAGATGTGATTCAGCAATACCCTTGGAAAATCATGAATACGTATTCATTTTATACTTTAGGTAGATCATAACCGTTCGAAATCTTATTAAACATATGTGTTTCATCCTAAAAGTCTTTTTTAATATTTAGTTACGATCAGGACTGTAGCAACCTGTTGATTTTTCTGGTTTTTCATTATCATTCTCGGTTTTCCTCCTACTTGGCACAAAATTTGCTCAATTTCTGATCTATATGTTGCTGATAAACTCAAATATATTAGCCTAAATCGAGCAATTGTAGAGTTTGCAAGGAACAAGGCCCGTTGATCTTGTAATGGGCATTGGGTATGGAGATGATATCGATAAAGCAAAGAAGATAATGGCGGATGTCCTGGCAAAGGACGAACGCATCTTTAAAAATCCTGCCCCGAAGATTGCTATTGTCGAATTGACAGACAGCAGTGTGAATTTTGTGGTTCCTCCCTGGGTGAAAACAGACGATCACTAGGATGTCTATTTTGACACCACCGGAACTATTAAGAAAAGTTTCGATGCTCAAGGCATCAGCATTCCGTTCCCCCAGCGCGATGTCCGTATGTACGAGCATAAGGAATAAAGAGTAGAAACAAGCTTTTATTTCTTTAAATTATAAAAACATAAGTAAAACAAAACTAACCAAGGAGGTAAGATTATGACAAAGTATTATTTGAAGGCATTATTTTTGGTAATGATCAGTACCCTGCTGTTCAGTTCCGCAGCCGGGCAAATGCAAACAACCCAACCCCTTTTCAGCCCATATGCATTGGAAGCGGATCAGTATGAACCCAAGGTGGACAATTTTATAGTGATTCTTGATAAATCTTCGTCAATGTCTTGGAAATATAATGGGCAAAAACGGTTAACCATTGCCAAAAACTTTTTGGGCGCTATGAATCAGACGATTCCCGATATGAAGCTCAATGGCGCACTCAGGACTTTTGGGACCAGTGCGTTCGGCAAGCCCACAGCGCTTTTTTACGGACCCACGGAATATTCAAGGAAAGGATTTCAAGGGGCTTTAGACGCTGCACAACGGCCCATGGGAAGGAGTCCCCTGGGAGCTGCCATCACCGCTGCCACAGGTGACTTGAAGAAAAGTCAAGGTCAAATAGCGGTGATTATCGTCAGCGATGGAGCGGATATGGACACCACGCCGATAACGGCTGCCAAGAACATGAAAGCTCAGTTCGGTGACCGGGTTTGCATATACACGGTGCTGGTGGGAGATGATCCTGTCGGTGAAACGCTTATGAAACGGGTTGCTGCCGCCGGTGGCTGTGGATTTTCAGTGCGTGCGGATGGATTCAAAACGAACCGTGACATGGGAGATTTTGTGAAGAAGGTATTTTTGGCCAAAGCTGCTCCCATGGCAGCGGCCCCAAAGCCGATGGACAGTGATAAGGACGGTGTGCCGGACTATTTGGATAAATGTCCGAATACGCCCAAGGGAGCCACTGTGGATGCAAGGGGTTGCTGGACCTACGCAGCGGTGGTGATGTATGACTTTAACAGCGCTGAAATTAAGTCCGAAGCCTACCCCATGCTTGATGAGGCGGTCTCCATATTGAAAAGGAACCCGGAGATGAAGGTTGAGATTGATGGTCATACGGATAATATGGGTCCTGCGGCTTATAATATGAATCTTTCTGAAAGACGTGCCAAAGCCATCATGAAATATTTTGTGGACAAAGGCGTTGAAGCGGAACGGTTGACGACCAAGGGTTTTGGGTTTACCAAGCCGGCCGCAAGCAACAAAACCAAGGAAGGCCGTGCCAAAAACCGAAGGGTTCAATTAACGCCAATTCAATAAAAGACCATAACGCTATATGCATACGGGTGTGAAGATGGGAAGAGGCAAGATTTTTGCCAAATCCCATCTTCATAAACCAGGATTGATCGGTAAATACCTCGATAAAACAAAGGAGAAACCACATGAAAATTATCGAAAGAGAGTCGAGGATGCTCCGGGGGATAGCTTATAACCTTATGGGTAACGTCCGTTATCTGGACAGGCGATCCCAGAACTCTCTGCCTTTATCCTGATTCATCCCTCCACCATGACCTGAAGTGTTATTCGGGGTTTGAATGCCTCTCAGCCGTGCAATTCGATCTTCCAGTGGCGGGTGGGTTGAGAATAAACTCATCATTCTTTGACCGGAAAGAGGATTTACGATAAACATGTGAGCCGTGGACGGATTGGCTTTGGTGGGAACTCTGGCCGAGTAATTCCCCAGCTTTTCCAATGCCCGTGCCAGGCCTTCATTGTTTCCGGAAAAACGCGCACCTGATGAATCCGCCAGATATTCACGTGACCGGGATATGGCGGTTTGTATCAACACGGCTGCAATCGGAGCAAGAATTGACATGATGATCAATCCGAAGCCGCCCATGCCTTCATCATCGTCACTCCCAACTCCAAAAATAGCCGACCACCGCGCAATGCTCGCCAGCATCATGATGGCTCCGGCCATGGTAGCTGCGATTGAGCCAATCAATATATCACGGTTTTTCACATGGCCAAGTTCATGACCCAGCACGCCGGCAAGTTCCTCACGATTCATGATTTTAAGCAAACCTTGGGTAACCGCCACAACCGCATGTTCCGGATTTCTGCCGGTTGCGAAGGCATTGGGAGACTCCTGAGGGATGATGTAAACTTTAGGAGTGGGAAGGTCGGCCTTCCGGGCAAGATCCCGTACAATGGAATAAAGTTCAGGGGCTTGATCGGGCGTTGCTTCACGGGCCTTGTACATGCGAAGAATTATTTTGTCTGAATACCAGTAGCTTACAAAATTCATTCCCGCTGCAAAAACAAGCGCAATAATCAATCCCTGGCGTCCTCCCAAAAGCTGGCCGATCAACATGATGAATACCGTCATAACTGCAAGTAAAAT
>CAZBOB010000064.1:0-20822 GCA_964492995.1 uncultured Desulfobacteraceae bacterium
ATTCGGCATAATCCGGAACTCGGCATTATGCCTGTTATGCCGAGCTCGGCATAACCGGCACTCCTGTGCGGTTCGTATGCTCCTGGCCGGTAAACCGCTCAGTGAAATCAAAAACCGCCTGGGCCATGAAAATATCCAATCCACCATGACGTATTTACACATGGACCTGACACACAAACGAGATGTGCAGAAGAAATTCATCGAATACAGTGCTAAAATTATAAAACAAGATCCAAAGATAGAAGACTTAATCGATTGGGAAAACAAGCAGGATACACTGGCTTGGCTGGACACGCTTTAAATTGGGATACAGCCAGGTTCAAGAACATCTAAAGGTCTCTTTAGACAATATTTATTATGTTGACAGTTTTATTACCAATTTGTAATATCTTTTATAACTTATTGTTTTTAATAATAATCCCTGCTTGTAAAGGCTGAGTCAGATAATGCCATTTATTCAATGGGTTATGGCTACTCACAACATAAGGTAAGGTATCTGTTAGCGTGTCAACCCTTTAAACCCATTCCGAAAAATCAATATCTTATGGTTTTGACTATTTTCTGATATTGAATATTTACACTATGAATCTGGCCTGCACTTAACCTGATCTGACAGAACTCCCTGGGGCGCATAACTTTTATTTTGGTGCTTTTTTCGTTACACAATATTACCACTATTCTTAAACTCGATATAATTTAACAATAATGGAAGAATGGTTGAATTAGTATCACATATACCGCCTATAAATAAGCCCTCTCAATTAACGAACTCCTTAACGATATTAAATATCGCACCATCCCCAGGCGAATTGCCCTTTTTTATAGACTTAGCGATTCTGGATTCGCTATTTTTTCCACCATCTGACATTTGCTGAAGCAGAGGCGGATTGTTAAAATCTCCTGTCCCAATATGTTGATCCACTGCTCGTGTCCGCTGTATCCTGATAGGGGTGGTTTATTCGGCGCTTTCCGATAATGAACCTATTCGAAGGACAGGATTCGCAAAAGGCGCTGAACGTCCGTTCTGGAAAACAGGTCAAAAACGATCTGGTCGGCAAGTTCCAGTAGCACACGGCGTTCGGGCAGGGTGAGGAAGGATTGCGTGAAGCCGGTCCGGAGAACACGGAGCAGATCCCATAGGGTGAGGCCACTTCCCCCATAGGCATAGGATGCCTGAAAGCACTCTTTGACCATGTTGGTGAATGAAATAATTGGATTGTCGGTATTGATGCAGACATTGATGCCTTTTTCAAGAAATGTGCGTAAAGGGTATTCGCGGCCAAGACCGGTTTTGCCATGCGGATAAAGGGCGTTGGTTTGGAAGTTGCTGACCGGGCACAACTCGACGCAAACCCCGTCATCCCGGGCGCGGTCCATCAGAAGACTATCGTCCGCGAGTGCCAGGCCGTGTCCCAGCCGCCGTGCCCGCAGGTCGAGAATAGCGCTCTCGACAAAGCCCGCCGGAGCATTTTCACCTGCATGTATCGTGACAGGGATGTGCATCCGGGCGATCTGCTCGTATTCGGTTCGAAAGATATGGGGCGGGTGCTCGTCCTCTTGGCCGGCCAGATCGAAACCCACCACACGGCATTCGCCGATCACTTCATCGACGAACTTCCTGGCCGTGGTCGCGGGTTTGGATGGGCGGGCATGCAGGACAGCCCCGGCGCCTGCTTCGCGCACAAGGACCCTCGACATCTTGTCCCGTTTGCCGGTGAGGATCACGCTGGTCTTGCAGGGAAAACGATAGGCGGCCAGCGCATCCTCTAACGGATTGAATATTTTTGAAATATCGAAAGGCTTTTCCCAGAGCCAGCAGTTGGTATCTTGGCGATGCCTGTATCTTTCACGGGCCATCTTCTCCGCCTGCCCCATGGCGGTTCCAAAGCAGGCGCAGGCATCGGAAAACGAAAGCTCCAACTCGGCATTTTCGTATCCGCTCAGGGCAACGCGCAACTCCGCATAAAGCACGCCATGGCGCACAAACTCATAAACAACTTGCTGGGCAAAAAGATGCATCAGGAAGGGATGCCGCAGGTGCTCAGCACCGGAATATTCGCAACCATCCAGATACTCGCGCAGGTTCGTGGAACGCGTTCCGGACGCGAGCAGCCAGGCGATCGGGTCGCCATTAGGTATTTTAAGAGGTTCGGCAAGATAATCCATGGAGGAACGTTTCAGGTTAATCTTAACCTCGAATGGTGCCGCTTCCTGTTTTTCAGGCAAACGCCAATTTCTTTTCCGCAACCCTTGGACCGAGTAATTAGGGGGGGTGTACTCATTCGCGGGTTCAGGCAAATAGAATTGTTTTCGTAACGCAACCCACTTGTTCTCAAAGAAATCATCGGTGAATAGTTTGGAAAAAGAAACTTCTTCTTTGCCCAATTTCAACGGCGGCATCTCATATCCTTGTTTGGCCATTGCAAGGATAACGCATCTGAGCAGGTCGTCCGGCTTGACCTCGATTTTTTCCCCGCCGATTTTCCCATGCAGCAGCGCGAAAAAAAAGAGCTTGGAATCCGGTATCCGATCAAGGTCGTTCAGAACCTTGAACGCCCCCTGGTGGTCCGGAATTCCCAGCGCCTTGTGCAGAATCGAACGTAGTTTTGAGTATTCCTTCTCTTTATTTATCAGGTCGTTATTACACCTGTCTTGAGCAAGCGCTTTCCTGTTGCAGCCCCCGGCGTCTATTTGCGCTTTCAGAAATTTCAAAATATCCTGCGCCAGCATGGAGATACACATCGGAAAGCTGTCCACCTTTATCCTGAGCGGACTGGCGCCATCAACGATGACAGGTATATCGGGGAATTGAAGTGATTGTTTGTTTTCTATTAAGTTACTAACCAAGCAAAGCGACTTCTTTACCCTGTCAAACCCCCTCTTTTTTTCCGGATCGACGGCTTGCGGATCGTGGCGCAGCAGCATGACAAGCGATGCAATCACCAGAAACTCGGGGCTCATGCAACTGCCGGGATGAACATGAATATCCGCCTTTGGTAATGCCGCCAGCAGCGGCGCGATAAGTTTGGCGGCGGAAGAGCAAGACGCCTGCGCATCGCCTGATTGCCCCGAATGGTCGGGCGAACGATGGAGTTCCAGCGGTGGGACAACGGTGGAGTGAAGCATGCTGATGGTATTGTGCGGCAGATCGTACAGGAGGCGAAAGTTGCGATGCGAGGCCGTGACGTGATCGTACACCTGGTGAAGCCCGGCGGCGATAACACCAGGCAGACCATGCCATCGCTCCTTTAAGATATAGCCGCCTGCCCCGAACCGCCATGTGGCCTGGACCTTGGCAAGGTCGCTTGCGCGGCTGACCGCGATTATTTCAGGGGCATTCCAGGACGAAGCTTTGTCTAAATCTTCCTCGGAAAGTTTGGGATGATTTTCTTCGACGGCTTTACGGATGAAATTCTCAACGTCGGCGTGCCGATCACGGCACAGCCTGTGCAAACCTCTGATGATGCCGTAACCGCTCTCGGCGTCGGCGCCGCCCGCATCCTTGAACAACACGTCAACCAGCACGACGCATGTTCTTGCAAGCAGGTCCAGAAGATCGCAAGACCCGGGAGGCCAGTCCCAGCTCTTTTTGACAAAAACTTTTCCCGGAAGGCCGGACCAGGATGAATAATTTTCAATTTCAGCTTTCTGAATAAATGGATTTTTCTGCGGCTCCGAATTTTGGCCCTTCGTATCAAGAGATTCGGATTTGCCGGGCACGGACTCGGTATCCCAAACCCATAGCTTATAACCGGGAAGAAAGGCATTGATGACTTTGTGAAAATGCATCGCGCAGTATAAGCGATCCGGATTGTCGTCAATGAACAGAATAACATTGCGATCGATTTGTTGGTACTCATGGTACTCAGAGGATATTTTCACTCTATTGAAAATAGTCACGACCCCGTACGCGCACATGGCGGCATGCAAATCAAAACACCGGTCAAGATAATTTTTCTTCGCCATATTCTCCCGTCTTGACGGATCGCCTCCCGTGGCATTAACGTCGTGCTCCAAACGATCATAGCGCATGCGGATTCGGCAAAGACCGAAAAACAGTTGCAGTATCGAGGGGCTGGCCATAAGATATTCCGAAGTGCGGGACGCCCAGTTGTCTCCTTCCCCCTTAAAACTCCTAACCCGCCTCTTTAGCGGCTTTAAAGAGAACATGTTTTCCATTTTTTCAGAGGATGGACTGGCCTCGATGGTTTTCTTAAATATGGCATTCCGAAATTCGGAAAAGGATGACGTCTCAGGCCAATCGCAATCTTTCTCAAGCCACTTATTAAGGTCATCACCAAAAGAATCGCTTCTCGAAATCCGGTAGAGCCAATCGGAGATCCGGCCCTTCATCATCGGCGTATGCCCTGCCACATGGACATACAGCACTTTTTTAGGCTTGCTTTTCTTTCGAGCGCCGATGGCGGCATGAAAAACCGTCAGTTCTTCCATGGAAAGCGGCTTATCACGATCCCTAAGTACGAGAACAATCAAATCGGCCGCAGCCCCTTTTTGGGCGACTCTTTTTGCGTGGGGGCTAACCGGTTCTGATTCAACCGTTTCAAGGAGGTTCTGCCATTTACCCAGGGATTCAATATAGGCAATAATCGCCTCCGCCATGGGGTCAGACTGCCAGCAAAGCATCCCCTTAGTTCCTCCTGGCCCCTTAACTTCTTTGAGGCTATTCCATGCACAGACAATATATTTTTTCATGCCCGCCGCCTCGCCTTTTCTGGGGTCTTATGCCGCTTCATCTATCTTCCCAGGCCTCGCTTTCTGACAATAAGGATCTCGGGAGCCTTTCGGCGACATTCAGCAGAACATCGATGGTACGTGAGAACAGGCAGATGTCCTGAAGCACATCATCCCATTGATCCTTTGCCCGGTCCCTAACACTCTTCGGCGCTCTCTTGATAGCGCCCCACACATCTGGCAGTTTTAATATATTATCGACGTGCGCCTTCGCCTCGGTAGCGCCTGCAAAATACAGCATAAGCTTCACGGCCAGTTTTTCATGTGGTCCGGTCGATGGTCCGGCCACGGCGCTTTCTTCACCTTTTCGCTCTTTGCCCTCAATAAAGTGCAACCATCTTCGAAAGCATCCCCGTTCACCTCCGGTTAACAACGAAATGTCATTGCCAACCTGCTGAATTTGATCCTTCAAGCCATCGCCTTTGTTTTTCACGACAACTTCCAGTAACAAACGGAAACGAATCAAGGCAGATTGAACCCCTATCAATTTTTGAACAAAAAGGGGGCGGCCCCCGGCTGCCATATCAATCGCTTCGATCAGATACTCTCGCAGATCTTTGAGTCCTTCATGCACCCATATATCTTTTTTCAGCTCTTCTGCAGCCAGTCCGGAACGTGAATGATACTCCTGAATCGGGGATGGATAATGGCCCCACTTTTTTTGAATGGCTTCGGCAGTGGAGTCGATCCTCCTTTGAGCGACCTGTTTCTCTGTTTCACCCTTTTTCGGCTGCCCTCCGATCGAATGGTGAAAAAAAGAAACGCCACTGATGTCGAGCTTTTTGTTCTTGTCTTTTGCATCATTCACAGCTTTATCAGGGTCGAAATATCTGTACTCGGCTTTGACAGGATCATAACCTCTGTACCCATGAATGATGAGCAGTACCACCCCTTTATACTCCGTAAACCATTTGAAGTCATCATTTTTTTCAAACCCCCATTGCGTATAAAATTCGTCATCCGGACTGCCCTTATCGGCATAACCCCGTGTGGAAATCACTAAAAGGTGACGGTTCATGATGACTTTCCTTCGCTTTTGTGCCGGTTGGCCTGCATGACCATGCGGGAGAACGTCAGCTTGGCCACACGGCCATCTCGAAAGCTCTTCTCAATGGCGGAAAAGGTCAGAAACTTATAATTCGTCTTCTGAACTTCCAACGGTATGCCACGCCCGGATTCGACAATTAACCAGAATCTGGAATCCAGATGTTCAAGAAGCCTGTCTCCGAGGCCTTCCACCTTGCCATTTATACGGTCGATGACGCCTTGATGCACGATAACGGCATTAATGTCTTCCAGCTTGCCCTGCATGTTATTTGAGACCTCGATTTTTTTGATCTCGGGTGCTTCTTCAATAATCTTGACGCAGACGTATGCGTCCTTCATCTCGGCTTTCTCGGTCCAGTCTTGTTTTGTGATATCGAAAACAATCTTCTTATCGTCCTCTTTTGCGGGCGGGACCTCAATATGGGTCGCGATGTGGACCCCGGCCTTGCGGGCAAGGTGCCATACATCTACGGGCTTATCGGCATTGCCCATGCAGGCACGGCGAAAGGCATCTCTGCCGGCTCCGCTACCTGAAAACTTCTTTAGCGCATTCTGGGCAATCCGTTCGTCAATGACAAGGATGTTCAATAACCCGGCTTCGGCCATCTCATAGGGAGCGGTCCATGGTTCCGAAAAGCGCGTATTGAAAAGCGCATCAAAATCCGCGCTCTGCTTGTCTATAAAAACAATCCGGCTTTCTCCGCCGCCACCGCTTCCAGCCTCCTCCGTCATTATTCCATGACGGTCGAAAACGACCCGCCGCTCATTGTTTTGCACTTCTTTATGTGCTGTCACACATTCGACACGGTTGGCCAAACCCTGGGCCCATACGCGAACCGCGACAGGCGTTGTCGTTCCGGCATTCCGTGCCTGAAAAGAGTTGGCGTTCTTTTTCCATTGGCTGGTCGGTTGCTCATCTCCCTTCTGTTGAAGAAAAACATCCACGCCAACGGCCGGCACATCCTTTGCCATATGCGCCACCCACTCTTTCCAGAGCCATGTGGCGAGTTGCCCCGGCGTCTCAAGCGGTGGGAACGCATCATCGGTCCACCGGCACCGCTTGACCCAATCCTTTAGGGTGTCGCCGAGCACCTCCTCCACGGGTTCGCGGCCAGCCATGATGATACGGAAGGGAAGACGGTGACGTTGAGCGTGGATAGCGTTAATCTGTTCGGCTGTCAGTTCTCGGGCATCAATCACGGCAAAATCACAGGCGGCAAGACGTACATCAGGCCTTTTGGTGAGAACATCCAGCGCCATAACCGGATATCCGTGCGACGCAAGATCGTCGCGCAATTGTTTCGCCAAACCGTCCTCCCAACCGAAGAAAATCGCGGTGCGGGCTTTGGGTATCTTAAAGTTGAACACAAGCCTGTTGGTTTTATCGCCGTTCCCGGTTGAGCTCGTGGATCTCTGGATACAATTCACGCTTAAAGCATGAGCGTCCGGTATCTGGCCGGGGGGGGTTCCGTTCAAGAGGTCGGCGCAGAGGACCATTTCCGTCGTGCCCCATCCGCCAAGTCTCAATTGACCGGATTTGTCGATGATGTCCTCTTTAATAAGACCCTGTAGGTGGTCGCACAAAGAATCGGTCGGAACAGTCAGGTTGTCCCACACCTCCAGATCACAATAATTGCTGGTCGCGCCCTGATCGTTAATCAACACATCCACGTACAAAGGGTTTCGATCCTCGACAGGTCCCCGATCACCAGTTCCGTGTTTGGCGGCATTGCGGATAATATTTTCCAGAATGCTGTAAATCGCCATTTCGCCAACCGGGCCGGGCAGGGCCACTCTGATATCGTCCGCACCTTCCCCGCTTTTGGAATCCGTTTCCGGATAGAGCTCCTGATCCACATATTCCAGATGACGCATGGCATAGGGCGCCCCCAAAGGGCTTGTGGACCATTTGAAGCTTTCCGCCGGGAACCAGACGGACCGGTATTGGACTTTGAACTCCTTAGGATCGCTACCCTCTGTTTTTCTCCTGCAACAAATTACCAGCCTCGGCTTATCAAACGTCTTATAGGTAAAACCCTCATTAGCCGCCAGCGTGTCCATGAGCGCCGTATTCGTGACCAGTGGACGTATCACGTCCTGGAAAAACCACGCGCCACGGGTGCTGATGAGCGGATCGGTGCTGAATTCGGCAATGAATTCCGCTTTGCGCTGTATGTATTCGTCAAGCCTGTCCTTTAACTCCGAGATCATGGGGAACGCCAGATGGTTCCAGTCCCGGCCGTCCCAGGCATCGTCCTGAATCAGGAGGTCCCTCACCCGCTGTTGAAGATCGGCCAGATGTGTTCTTGGAGTCACATGGCTTCCGATGTTGTGCGACATGTTGCGAGCAAGTATGGCGGCGGCGGCGGCGCGGCACTCCGCACGCTTCATTTTTGCCATGATGCGGTGTTCATGATGGGCTATCTCCCGAGTGCCAACTCGAGTTAAAATGGCATCAACCGCGTTACCTATCATCGCAAACTGTTCAAAAGTCGGATCCGCCGTACCATTCAAAAAAACAATAGCGCCACCCTGAGCCTCGTCATCATATGAAAAATAAGGCACATGGAGGATCAGTTTGCCTGTAGCGCGGCCTATATCCTGACGATCATCATCAGGGGCATCTTTGAGTAATGCCCAATATAAACAGAATGTTGAAATGAAATGCCATTTCCGAAACGTGTGTTTATCGTTGGAAAACCCTTTAAAAAGCGCATCGATATTTTGCGTTATTGCTTCGGGCCAAATGCCCTTCTGTAACCTTTGTAACTCAACAAAAAAATCCTTGCACTTCTCACGCAGTTCTTCTGCCCATCGCGAATCATGTTGACTCATCCATTCGAAAAGATTCCACCAATCGTCCTTGCTCTGCGGCTCGTCGCCGTATTTAATAATAGCTTGGTCAATCGAAAGAATAATAGAGGAAATATCAATGCGCCTTCCGGCATCCTCATCGGCCAGTGCCATTGCACATCCTGCTTTTTTCCCGTCACCATTGTTTCCTATATCCTGGTAGACCAAGAATGGCGGTCGGTTGTAATATGCCATTCTTGTGTCTTCTCCCTCTTTTTGTCTCTCCATCTTTTTTGTGCTTGAAGAAAACCATCGCGGTGGCGAAAAAAACATGCCGAATATGGACACAATTGGGTCATCATTACTCAAACGTGCTGAATCGAAGAATTCACGAGCAATTGCGTACCGTTGCATCTTGCTAAGCTCAACCTTGGAAGACGGTAACCTAAATGGTTTTCTATCATCGGGGGTATACCAGTGCTCGACAGAGAATATCGGCCTTTTGGTCTTATGGCTTTGAACTGCACAAATACAGTTCGCGTAACGGCCTGAATCGTGAAACATGCCCGGCCAACATCTCCTTAATACTTCGTCCAAATGTTCATTAGTAGCTGTAAGGCAGTCTTCGATGGGCAGATGATAGTCATCGGAGGGACACGAGTCTGTCATTCGCAGAGCATGCCGTGCCAATCGATCAACTGTGCGAGCTTTACCAATAAGCATTTCTTTATGCGTAGGGGGTGCCGATCCCAGCCAAGAAATGATTTCCTCGACAAGGATAAAGCCTGATTCCGTCAGTTTAAAATTCCGATCTGAATCAGTTTCCACTTCCACAAGTTTACTATTCGCCAGCAACTTAATCGCCTTTTCAGCATAATCATTTCCCAAATATGGGGTAATACTAGAAAGATCAAAGGTTGCACCCGAACGTTTCATGGAAAGAATTACACTGCGGAAAAGCTGCTCCTCCTGGGATAGAGGTATGGCCAGTTCAATTGGGATTCTTTTATCTTTATTGATTGCATTTTTAAACCCATCCCACGTTTTGGATAGAATGAAAGCAAGCCCGTCCCAGTAACCATAACCGGACAACCCAACCGGCAGGACATTACTATTTCCGTACAAGAAATCAGTGTGGTAAATACAGTCTGCCCCATGGATATCGCGACGCCGCCAAATTGATGACACTTCCGGTTCATAGCCGAGTTCTTTCAGTCGATTTGATATTTCCAAACGTGAAGACAAAATTGGCTCAACATAATACTCGAATCCTTCGTTCAACAGCCGCTCCGAAAGGGGGATGAATCCGCCTTTTTTTTTGTTCAGTTCAGGTACACGATCAGTCCCGTGCCAAAGCTGGTAAAATGTGATCGCGGATGGTTTTACCGAGTTGTCGAGCAATTCTTTCAGACAATTTAGTTCGGCCTCAAGAGATTCGGGCTCTTTTGGTGCGTACCCGTACATAAAGTCCAAATTCAAACGACTGGCTCCGGATAATAAAGCAAGCAGTTGCCCAACGGAGTTCTTATCATAGCCAATGCTATTCCCTCCGGACGAAGAACTTCCTGACCCCAGACGAATGTGTTGAAGCAATCTCGGTTGCAGACTCTGTATCCCGAGGCTAAGCCTCAACTTCGTCGGTCCGCAAATGTCACGCAAAAGGTCGATTTTTTGAGCGCCATCTTTTTCTATTAAAGACGAAGGATGGCATTCAAACGTCACCTCCTCCAAGCTCTGTATATCACGAATCTGCTGCTTTGTCCCTGTTACCCAGTTGCCAAGGATTTCGAGCAATTCCTCAATTTGCTTGCAATCCAAGATACTCGGAGTTCCACCACCGATATAGATGGCTTTTGTCTTTTGTGGGTTCACCAAGCACTCGTTGGAGTACACATCCAACTGTTTTTTGATGAGGCCCAGATAACCTTTTCGGTACATCGGAGATATTTTGCAATAATGACAACCAGGGCAGTAATTATTACAGAATGGTATATGTACATAAAGGGCAAAGGGTGCCTCGCTGTGCTTCTCCGATTCTGGAAACTTTGAAATACCGGATTGAGGAAGCGTATACCATGGAGGATAGAAGCTCGTATAAGTGTATCGCATTGGGTCCAGGAATTGCCAGAGACCAGGCACTCTCTTGGCGTATTTAACGAGTTCAGCAACAGTAATAAAATTCTCTTTATGCATTTTTTACTCGCATTGACTATTCAGGGTTCGACAAGTGTGCCATTTGCGATGACTTTTACTGAAACAGGAAACTGAAAATCACGATCTGGGCCGCACGTGGCTTCACCGATAACTCCTTTAAAGGAGTGCACATTGCACATACGCTTCAAGGTGAGATCCAGATCATGATCAGATTCTTCCCAGCATTTCAAAAAAATTGACATAAGGTCATAACAGTAGGCGGCATAATGGTCCGGGGTTTTGCCGAAAGTTGTTTCGTACATCTTGACGAAATTAAGTTGCACAGAATCTGAGGGTTTCGCGGGGTCAAAACCGGTGGTTGATACAAACACCCCTTCGGCTGCAGAGCCTGCTTGGGCAAGGACTGTTGGTGCGGAGAAACTGCTGAATGAGCAGATCATACCGGAATATCGGCTCTCTTTTAGCCGTTGAGCAATGAGGGCAATGGGAGCTCCGTACCCGGCAAAAAACACCGCTTGCGGTTTTTCGGCAAGCGTTTTTACCACAATATCTGCCACTTGGCTCCCGGCTTTATCGAATGCTTCATGAAAGATGATTTGTCCTCCAAGCGCCAAAAAGTGCCGCGAAAAGCAATTAAGGGCATCAAGACCAAAATCATCATTTACATAAAGAAACGCTGCGTTTGTCACTCCTCGGCTGCGTAGAAAGGCCGCCATGGCCTTGGTCTCCATATTACTGCTGAGAAAGTAGCGAAAAGCATTTGGTCGATTCTCAGTGGCGCGAGATTGAGATACAACAGAAAGAAGGGCAGGTTGGTCAGGTGCCTGTGTCAGTACTGCTTCAGCTACGGAGCTCATCACGCAGAAGACTATGGGAACTTGATCCACGTCCTTTAGCTTGCGAAGTGCGTTTAATCCAGTCTTTGGATCATTTGCGCTATCTTCTACGATTAAGCGAGTTCTCGAGCCCAGCACAGCATTCGTAATTGCCATCTCTATACCGTGTTTGCATGATTCGCCAACGTAAGCAGCCCAACTGGTCATAGGAAGAATAGCGCCAATCCTGATCTCCTCAATTGGCCCTGTTTTTGTGTCTCTGTAAAAGACTATTCCGAGGACCACAACGATTGTTATGATCGCCAAAACAATCCATCCAATTGCTTTCTTGCTCATTATATCCGCTCCTTTCCAGTGTTTTCTATATTATGCGCGAAGCCCGGAATACGGCGCCGTCGTAAACGAAAAAAACTCTAATACCCCCCTACCACACCGCCATGAGTTTTGCAAGAATAAATGTGTTAATGTAGTCAATATGTATGTGATAAATAAATCACATTTATCTGACGCAAAATCTATTTTACGGCTGCCCCACCTGCGTCTTTCTTTGCCAACTCATGTTATTGCGCTTCGGAGTGGAATCAATATTCAATAACATGTCAGTAAAACAGCAACAAAAAACGTTTGACGAATGTCACAAAGTGTGTGATATTCTCATTACTATGTCAAGGGCCAGTGTTTTAATAGTGGATGATGATCGGGAGTTTGCCGGGAAACTGGCGAGCGCCCTGGAAGGACTGTTTGACGTCGATGCGTGCCATTCGGAGGCGGGCTTTCACGAACGGTTTGCCATCGGGAGCTACGATTTGCTGATGATGGACATGCGTCTTAAGACGGATCGCGAAGGATTGAACCTGCTGAAGGAGGCCTTGGCCCGGGATCCGTTGCAGGCTGCCATCGTAATGACGGCCTATGCGGATACGCACAGCCATGCGGACGCCATCGGCTCGGGGGCGTTGACGTATCTGGACAAGCGGGCGTTCTCTCCGGCGCTGATTGCGCGGACGGTGGAAGCTTTCATTGAGCAGGGCGTGCTTAAGCGCCGCCTTGCTGCCGCCGAGCGACAGTTAGCGGTGGCGGAGCATCAGGAAACGATTGGAACCAGCCAGGCCATCAAGGATGTGATCGAGCAGGTTCGCCAGGCGGCGGAAATCGCCGATGCTCCGGTGACGCTTATGGGCGAATCCGGGAGCGGTCGGGAGCTGGCCGCGCGTACGCTGCATCGACAAAGCCGACGTCGGGTCGAGGGGCCTTTTGTGAAGGTGACCTTCGGTCGTTGCCGCGACGTTGAACCGGCGGTGGCGTTGCTCGGCGCCGTCCAGTTCCTGGCCAGGGGCCGTGCACGGGAATCCAAAGGGTGGATTGACGAAGCCAAGGGCGGGGTGCTCTATCTGGAAGGGCTTGAAAATCTGGATGAGGCCGGGAGCGCGGCTGTCGAACAACTGCTGGAGACGCGTCGGTTCAAGCGTGTCGGTGGATCGGACGAACTGACGGCGGATGTGCAGATTTTACTGTCGCTGGATGCGGGTGACGCGGCTGTATGGAATACATTCCGGGCGGCCGTTTCCGCGGGCGGCGGCATTGAAATACGAATTCCGGCTTTGCGAGAGCGTCGTGGAGATATCGCCCCGATTGCGCAATACATCCTTGAACAGTTCTATCGATTGGGCCGAACCAGGATTCGTTCATTACGAACGTCCTCGCTGACGGCGCTGGAGTCCCATTCGTGGCCGGGCAATGTTCGGGAACTTAGAAGCGCGATCGAATATGCGGCGGTGCGCGCGGATGCCGACAACGCCCGGGAAATCGGTCCGGAGCATCTGCCTTTGGCGGCGGTCGGCGAACCGGCGCTTCCGGCGACAGGTCCGTCGGCATTCGATTATCAGGTTTATCTGGCGCGGGCGGAACTGGGGTTGATAGAAGCGGCCATTGAACGCTTTGAAACAACCAAAAAGGTCTGGCTGGCGGAACGTCTGGGCTATAATGACCGTTTTTCTTTTGCACGGCGAATACAAAAAATCTTCCGTCTATATCCACGCTTGCGGGAAGAATTTACCGGCGTATCGGCATTGTTCGGGGAAACCGGACATAGAAAAGGAAAGCGCCATGAATAGAGAAAAAATCGTTCTACTGGTGGACGACATCCCCGAATACCTGGATACCATGGAATTGAATCTGCCGGATGGATGCCGCGCGGTTCGGGCAGTTTCGGCGCTTAAAGCCCGAACGGCTGCCGATGACGAGAAGCTGTCCGTGGCGGTGATCGACATCCGGCTGAGCGATTCGGATACCGGAAACCGCGAGGGCATGGAGTTGTTAAAGTGGCTGCGGGAACACCATCCGGCCACCGTGGTTGTGATGATCAGCGCCTACCGGGAGTTCGATTACGCTGCGGAATCGCTTACCCTGGGCGCGGAGTTTTTCCTGCGAAAGCCGATTCAGCCTGAAGAGTTCCGGGAGACAGTGAAAAAGGCTTTTAATAAAAGTGGTGGGGGAGAAAGCATCCTTTGAACGACCGTGAAACGACCAGGATGAGAAAGTGAATCTTTTTTTACAGCTTATGGCCAATGGACTGGTGAACGGCGCGCTGTTTGCGATGCTGGCTGTGGGCTTTGGCCTGGTCTGGCGAACCATTCGGGTGTTTCATGTGGCATACGGAGGACTCTTTGTTGCGTGCGCATACATCTTCCATGTCCTGGTGACGCGTTATGGTTTTTCCCCGGTGACGGGGGGGGTGTTGACAACGTGCATTGGCGGAGCGGCCGGTGCACTTATGGAGGTCGGTTTTTACCGGCCTTTCTACCGAAAAGAGGCATCGTCGGGCGCGGTTCTGGTCGCATCGCTTGGGATTTTCGTGGCGATAGAGAACTTGATTGCAATGGGGTTTGGGAACCAGTTGCAGACGGTTCTGCGCGAACTGGCGCCCGCCTTTCGTATCGGCCCGGTTGCGCTGACGCGGCTGCAGACGATCGAGTTTGCGGTGGGCCTCACGACGGTCGGCGCGCTTTGGCTGCTGGTGAGACGGTTGCGCGCCTTCAAGGCGCTGTGGGCGATGGGCGACGAACCGGAGTTGATATCTACCCTGGGACTGCCGCTGTTTCGCTTGCGCACAATGGTTTTTGTGATCAGCACCATGCTGGTGGCGGTGTCGGCATCGCTGATAACTTATGATCTGGGGGTCGATCCCCATATGGGGATGAGTTATCTGCTTGTCGCGGCGGTGGCGGTGCTCGTGGGGGGCCGCGATTCGGATACCGGATGGATTGGCGGCGCTATTGTGCTGGCTATATTACAGAGCCTGGTCGTCTGGAAGTTTTCGGCACGATGGATGGACCTTGTGACGTTTGTCCTGCTGGTGTCCATGCTTGTCTTTCGCCCCCAGGGACTCATCGCCACACAGCAGCGAGTGGAGGAAGCATGAGCTACCTTCTCCACTTACTGATTATCCTGGGTATTTATTCAACACTGTCCTATTCGCTGAACCTGACCCTGGGCTTTGCCGGGTTGTTGTCGTTCTGCCATGCGGCGTTTTACGGGTTGGGCGCATACGCCTATGTGCTTCTGCTTCAAGGGTCCGTGCCGCAGCCGGCGGCACTGGCCGGAGCGGTGACGATCAATATGCTGCTGGCTGTGCTGATCGGCTCGGTTTCACTGCGGTTCCGGGGTGATCTGTTCCTGTTCGTAACGCTGGGGTTTCAGATGATCGTGTTTGTAATTCTTTATAACTGGGTCGGGCTGACCAATGGACCGTATGGATTGGCGGGTATACCCCGGCCCGTCTTTTTCGGCGTAATGATCCGCACACCTTTACAGTTCGCAATCCTGGCGGCGGCGATGAACCTGATCCTTTTGCCTTTGCTGTTTCGACTGTATCGCTCACCATTCGGAATGTTGCTCAAGGCGCTGAGGGATAATGAAGCGGCGGCTGAATCGCTGGGCATCCATGGTCGCAGTATGTTCTTGCAGGCTTTTGTCATCTCAGCGGCCGTGGCGGCTGTCCCTGGTGCGTTGTACGCCAGTTACGTTACCTACATCGATCCGACGTCGTTTACTCTGAAAGAGAGCATTTTTCTGACGGCGATTCTGCTGCTGGGTGGAGCGGGCAACCGTTTGGGGCCGCTGGTGGGAACCCTTATCATGGTTCTGCTTCCTGAAGCTCTGCGTTTTCTCGGTCTGCCGGATGTCATTGCCCACAACATGCGCGAGGTGATTTACGGATTACTGCTGGTCTTCCTCATGTATTTTCGGCCCAAGGGCATTGCCGGGGAATTCGGGGTGTCGTGACGATGAATAATGCATTGCTGATCAAAGACGTGGACAAGCGATTCGGAGACACTTGGGTCCTGCGCGGTGTTCGTGCCGCCGTACCGTCCGGAAAGATCACGGCGTTTGTCGGGCCAAACGGCGCGGGGAAGACGACCCTGTTTCATGTTATTGCCGGCGCGATCAGGCCCGACAAGGGACAGGTGCAATACAAGGGAGCGGATATAACGGGCCGCCCGCCCCATGTTATTGCCTTGAAGGGC
Source organism: uncultured Desulfobacteraceae bacterium (assembly GCA_964492995.1). Taxonomy (GTDB): domain Bacteria; phylum Desulfobacterota; class Desulfobacteria; order Desulfobacterales; family UBA11574; genus S5133MH16. The sequence continues at coordinate 16,109 of CAZBOB010000064.1, forward strand.
ATCGGCCGACAATTCCAGGATGTGCGTGTGTTTAAGACACTTACGGCACTGGATAACGTGATGATCGGCATGCTTCCGCGGTGTCACCAAATATCCTTACGCGCATGGTTCCGGTCCTTTGCAACGGACCGTTCGATAAAAAAGCTGCGCCAGGAAGCCGAATTCTGGCTCGACTATGTAGGCATTGTCGATGAGCAGACGCGGCTGGCTGGTGAACTTTCATTCGGACAACAGAAGCTGCTTTCTCTGGCGCGGCTGTTTGCAAGGGGGTTTCCGTGCCTTTTGCTGGATGAGCCGACCGCCGGTGTTGCCCCAACCATGGCCGAGCGTATCGTTTCACTGATTCGACAACGGGTTGATGAGGGAGCGCTCACAGTGGCGGCATTCGTTGAGCATAACATGACCGCCGTGGAACATCTCGCGGACTGGATTCACTTCATGCACGAAGGACGCGTCGCCTTCAGCGGTCGCAGCGATCATGTCCTGGGCAACCAGGCTGTACGCGAACTGTACATGGGAATCTGATGCAGACAATTCTAAAAGCAGAGCACATCGATGGAGGGTATGGGGACCAACAGGTGCTTCATTCCATTTCGGTGAAAGTGCGAGCGGGTGAACGTGTTTTATTAGTCGGCCCAAACGGATGCGGCAAAACCACGCTGCTGAAGGTTTTGGCTGGCGTCCTGCCCCCAACGAACGGGCAGATTATGTTTCTGGATCGCTCAGTAACAGGAACACCAACACACAAACGTATTCGCATGGGACTCGGCTACCTGATGCAAACCCGCAACGTGTTTCCCAGTCTCACCGTCGAAGAGAATCTTCATCTGGGTTATTGGCACGGGAACGGCGGCTTTCAGGCACAGCGGGATCGGCTGCTTGATATTTTCCCCATGCTGAAAGACAAACTGATGCGCCGCGCTGGATTGTTATCCGGCGGAGAACGCCAAGCTTTGGCGGTGGGGATGGTCATCATGCGCCCGGTGAAACTGTTGTTGCTGGACGAACCCACGGCCGGGCTTTCTCCGAAAGCCGCCGAGGATATTCTCAGCGCCATTCATCGGGCACAGGAAACGATTGGCTTTGCCAGCGTGATGGTCGAACACAATCTGCGACTTGTGCATCGATGGGTTTCCAGAGCACTGGTAATGAGGCAGGGTTGTATTGTAGCGGAAGAGCGGGACCCCAAACATCTTATCGATCGCGAATGGCTTCAAAGGTACTATTTCGAATGAGCAGCGTCATTGTTTCCGTTACGGAACGACTCGAAACAGCCAAAACTCTCGATCTCTATATCCGGTCCACCATGCCAGACAGGGTGGTTTCCTACTTTATGACCTATCAGGGTGAGTTACTTTCAGGGTCGTTGATCCGACAAGCCGATCTTTTCGTTGTTGAACTGTTCGCATCCGACGCCATTGGTCCATATACGGAAGGGCTTTTTGCCGCCGAAAAGTGGCTGTCGTTGAAGAAACGTGCGCTCATCGTTTCCGGCAACGCTTGCGCGGATCAAATCAAAAATCAGCTTTACTGGGACCTGGCAGCCGCCGATGACTTGTGTAATCGCATTGATGCGGTCATCAGATCGTCCCCTTTCCCCCCATCCGCTTTGGAATCCGTCAGGAAAAACTATTCCAGATACTGCCGCCCAGCCCAGGACCCACACCATCAGTGTTTTTAACAACAGAAAGTCAGATAAATTAGTGGTACGTCTTATACTCTTGATATTTGCTCTGGCCAAAATTCGGCATGTTTCCTATGCAGCATAGTTGCAAGCACAATACCTTGAAATGTCTGAGATATTAGCGAACCAAATTCTTAATAACAAGTTCTGCCATCTAGTTCCCAATGATATGGATTTCAAGGATAATTATCCTATTCATGAATTCCGACCAGCATCCACGGATCAACCATACCAAGCATAAGCATCAGCGGCCCCACAAGATCTTGTGGCAACTGGATCGAGGTTAATACCTGTGACTTCTGCTATTATGTTGTGAGTAATCCTATCCCCTTGAAATGATATAACATTTTTATGCTACGCTTGCATGGTCAATATTTGATATGATTCTAAACGGTTATGGCAAAAATTTAATATTTGATAAGCCGAGCTCGAAACATAAATATAAACCGTTGGTGTACCCCTAGCATAGCACCTTAAATCAGTTTTAAAGCGCTATAGGACCCTTTGGCAGGGTCTGGAGTCCTCTCTACTGATCTGTAAAATAGTCTCATGAGAATTTTTCCGCTATTTCCCCGGAGGCCCAGATAACACGGCTTTCAAATGGAAGTGTAGTGAAGGTTTTTTAATCATTAATAAAGAGCTATTGTAACTTGCTATTATAATATCAATATGATGTAGGTTTAGAAAGGGAATTATAGAAATTAAATGGATTTTTATATTAATTGTATAGGAATTATATAAAAACAATTAAAAATCGCACAACATAATAAAAGTAACAACATAACTGCTATGTATCTCGAACCTGAAAGTGGCCTTCAGTGGTTGTGATATCATGCTTTCAGGTGATGAGTTGGCCCTCCTTTAGAGGAGATTATTTTGTATGGATGGGCAAAGAAGTTGTTTAAGAAGTCTGAGGTTAGTAAAAAATAACAGTAGTATCATCCCCAACTCCCCAAAAATCCCCACAAATACAACCTTCCCACTATCCTCACTTTGTTCAGAAGTCTGGGATCGGACTCATATAATATGCTTATATTCATCCGTCCCCGAACACATAGAAAACTTCCCGAAAACCTGCAACGCTCTCCAATAAAAAACATGATCGCTCTCTTTCGCACAAAAAAGTGTGCACCCCTGCACAGAAAAATGTGCACTCCAATACATTCAAAATGATAAACTTCTATAATATCAATCGGTTAGTTTTTGGTATGCCTGTTGCAATATAACTTAAGAACATCTGTTTTTATCTCTACTATTCTCATTATTCAGACAAAGTGCAAAACTCCTCCGGTCCGATAAAAATATCTACTTAATGTTAAATCAAGACGAAAATGTCGGAATGGTGTCTGTCGGAATGGTATCAAATCTTGGATTGTGAAAAAAATAATAAATGATATATTTTATTAAGCCTATCAGTTGCTTATATTGATTTTACGTCCGTTTGATTTTGCCACGGAGCGCTCTTATTAACAATTCAAGATTTGACTATTTCCGATTACATCATTTTAAACCTGATTATTGCAGCAAAAGGTATTATGGCAAAAACAGCCTGCACAGTTCCCATTTCACAGATTATCCTGGATGAGGACATATATCCGAGAAGCGGTGTTTATCCAAAACGCGTCTCCATGTTTGCCGAAAACCTGCGCGATGGTTTTGAGATCAATTCCATCGAGGTACAGATTCATCCGGAATATGGCGATAAATACCGCATTCTTGATGGCGCCCACCGCTGGCATGCATACAAGGAGATCGGCGCAACCGAAATACCGGTTCACATTATAACGCTGGATGGTTTGGATCCCCTCCTCTATGCCGCTAAAAAAGCGATAGGCCCTCTCCAGTTAACTGAAGAAGAAGCGAGATCGACGGCCCGCCGGGCATATGAAAACAATTCCCGGTTGACGTCTTTTGAGATCGGGCAGGCAATCGGTCGTTCAAGACAGACAGTTGACGCTTATATAGCCGATTTAAGAGCGGCAACCCATATGGAAATCGATATTAAAATCTTTCGTATGCACCGGTTGGGCTTCCCCCAGGATAGAATCGCAAAACGTATGGGAGTAAACCAAAAGACAATTCACAACCATTTAGGAGAAATGCCAGAATTGGCATTTCTCCTAAATGCCGATTTATCGAAAGGATTTACTGTTCCACAGGTAGCTGAAAAACATGGTTGGACTGAGCCGCTGGTCTGGTCCATCGCGTTGGAAGGTAAAAGCGATCTTGATAGATTTAAGGCACTTAACTGGGGATTGCGGACATGGGATCTGTGGAACTGGAATGATTGTGACAAACGTTTCGGAGATGATTGGCCCGGTCGAATCCCGGCCCAAATGATCGCACACATCCTGTATTATTTTTCAGATCAGAACGATCTGGTGTTTGATCCCATGGCGGGTGGCGGAGTGGTGGCGGACACCTGCCTCGCGTTTAACCGGAAATGTTGGAGCTTTGACATGGATGATCGGCCGGATACACGGCCGGAAATTGAACCCTGTTTCTGGGATATCACCAATTTAAAATGGCCGATAAAAGGTAAAACCAAACCGGACCTGATTATTTTTGATCCGCCTTATTTTAAAAAGCAATCAAACAACTACGATCCTAATGGCATATCAGGAATGTCCAAAGCGAACTATTTAGAATTGCTGGAAAGCTTTTTTGCGCTGGCACACTCAAACGCCAAAAAGAGCACACAGATGGCATTTATCAATGCCGACTGGCGCGATTTCCAAAACACCCCTGCCAAAAATGAGACCCGGGTGAATTCGATTTTAATCAATGATTACCTTCGGATTCTCAATCAAAGCGGCTGGCAGGAAACCCATATCTTTCAGGCGCCACTCTCCTCAGAGCGTTTTAAGGCAAATGTAGTATCCGCCATGCAAAAGAAAAAAATAATCGGTGTAACCAGCAGGTACGTCATCATTTCAAAGAAAAAATAGGTCTTTAAACAAATCAAGGTTAAAGGAGGTATGGCACCGAAGATTTTCTGGGGTCCGAATGGACCAGGGGCCGTGTTTTAAG
>CAZBOB010000065.1:0-20643 GCA_964492995.1 uncultured Desulfobacteraceae bacterium
GGCCCCGGTTAAATATTAAATACGGATTTAACTGGGCAAGCAAAAAGACCATTTAAGGATGGACACTAGATAGAATCTTGCATCCTGTCAAGCGATGCGTAACAATCAAAATCTCAATTTCGTTATTCGCAATTTTGGTATTTTCGATGGGGCGCCTCGCACTCGTGAAATATCCGGGTTAATATAGGAACAAATATGAAAAAGGCTCTGGTTGCAGTTGTTATTATTCTAGCAGAACTCTCTACTTTTGTTTATGCGGAGCAGCCGATAGATACATTACAGGAATTAATAGACCAAGGAACCAACATATTAAAAGATCCAATTTATAAAGATACCGGCCAAAAAGAAGTCCAACGTCAAAAGCTGTCGGAGATTGTAAACCAAAAAGTTGACTTTAAAGAGTTTTGCCGGCGTGCTCTGGCGAGCAATTGGTTAAAATTCAAGCCACAGCAACTAGATGAATTTACAGAGCTTTTTTCCAAGTTTGTAACGGTTTTTTACCTTACCATGCTGCAAGATAAATATAATAATGAGAAAGTAATTCTAATCGGTCAAAACTTGATCAGCTACTCAAAAGCTTTCGTTCGGGTGAAGGTGCTTTGGAAAAATCTAGAAGTTCCGGTAGAAATTAAAATGATAAGGCGGGGAGATTCCTGGAAAGCTTACGATATTATTATACTCGGAATCAGTGCGGTTAGGTTTTATGGAGCTCAATTTCAGGCGGTTTTACGTAAAGAAACCCCTGCTCAGATCATTGATCGATTAAAAATAAAGATTAGAAAAATCGAAGAGCTACTCTAAACGAGTTTTTCGAAAAGGTCCCGGATGAATTTAGTGATCTTTTGGAAACAATATTAGAAACAGCAAAAAATGGAATCGATCTGTTCAAGGATCGTATTACACTCATCTCCAATGTTGAGTAGTGTGTCATCACGGGTATTTTTATGGAGTAAACGGGAAGTTGCAGTTTGGCTTGATCAATTTTCTCCTTAAGCTTTTTCAGCCTGTCCTCGATAATTTACAGCAAATCCATTGCAACATTACTCTATTTTTAGCAACTACCTGATAAACCGTCACATCCATGGTCAAGCCGAGACAAATATATGATATCTGGTACTCTGCAATCATATAGAATTTGACCAAACAAACAACTATCTGATAATAATAGAGTTATAAAACCTTTTTTAAATAAACCCGTATTTAGAGTATCTTCAGAAATATTAATAAGCATGGAATTCCCAAATATGCGTATTTACCTTGTTCGACATGGTGAGACCGAATGGAATAGAGCCCGGATTTTTCAAGGCAGGAGCAATTTGCCACTGAACCAAGAAGGAAGAAAACAGGTCAAAGCCCTGGCATTGGCCCTAAAGAATAAACCCTTGAATGCTATATATACCAGCCCTCTTATTCGAGCCCTTGAAACTGCACGTCTGATAAAAGTCTTCCACCCCTTAATTCCAATATTTGAAGAAAAGGGTTTAATTGAGATGGACTTGGGTGAATTCGATGGAATGAAAGCCCGGGATTGGGCTGAACAATACCCAGATTTTCGGAAAGCTTGGAATGAAAATCCGGCCTCCGTTAAAATGCCGGGCGGCGAAAGTCTCAAGGAGGTTCAGGTTCGGGCAAAAGATACCCTGGAACGTATTACACGCATCTATCCTCCCGATACCACAATATTGATAAGCAGTCACAATTTTGTAAACCTCACAATATTGTGTGATCTATTAGAAATCCCACTCCATAGATTTCGAGAATTGCGTCAGGAGAATGCAGCGTTCAACGTTATCTGTAAAAAAGGGAATCGATTATATGCTGAATTGGTGAATGAACGATCCCATCTTAAAAAATGAAAAGAAAAAAATAATATGTTGAAATTCAAACAAGTTTCGATATATGTAACCGGTATAAATTGACTTCCTTCAGGGCTAAACCCATAAGTGATGAAGAAGATATCGGGGGAATAAAGATCTTCGGTAACAAAAAGAATCCCAAAAAGCGTTTGAGAATGGGGAAAAATTATGTTCACTGAAAGGCAGTTGGATAGATATGCCGATGTGCTCTTATGGGGGCTTAAAACATCCCGCAGCGGCCGATTCAAAAAAAATGACATTGTGCTTATACGGTATAACATACCTGCCAACCGTCTGGCCGAAATTGTCTACGCCAAGCTTTTGGACAGGGGAATGAATCCGGTCCTGCGAATGAATCTGACAGCAACCATGGAGCAAAACTTTTTCAAGCTTGCAAATAAAAAGCAGATTGTCTTCCAGCCACCCGGCGAGAAAGAACTTTTTAAAAAATTAAACGGCGGTATTTTTCTTCATGCACCGGAATCTATTACCCACTTGAGCGATGTAGATCCCAAAAAGATTGGAAAAGCTGCTATAGCCAGAAAATTCTTGCGCGATATTCTCGATGAGCGGGATCAATCAGGCGCTTTCGGCTGGACCCTGTGTGCCTACCCCACAAAAGAACAGGCCCGGCACGCCAGACTCTCCCTGCGGGCGTATGCTGACCAAATCGTAAAAGCATGTTTTCTAAATCGGACGTCACCGGTTTCACATTGGCAAAATGTTTTCAGAAACGCAACATCCATTAAAAAATGGCTCAACAGCATGAAAGTAAATTTCTATCATATTGAATCTGAAAATATTAATCTTAAAATAACACCCGGAGAAAAAAGAAAATGGATCGGCATTTCCGGCCATAACATTCCGAGCTTTGAACTATTTTTATCACCGGACTGGAGAGGAACCAGCGGAATATACTTTGCGGATCAGCCCTCATTTCGAAGCGGCAATTATGTAAAAGGCGTAAGACTTGAATTTAAAAAAGGCGCTGCAGTTAAAATCACTGCCCGAAAAGGAGAAAATTTTGTAGTCAAACAGCTCTCAATGGATAAGGGAGCCAACAAGCTGGGCGAATTTTCTCTTACAGACAAAAGATTTTCAAGGATCAACAAATTCATGGCAAACACGCTTTTTGATGAAAACTACGGTGGGAAGAACGGCAACTGCCACGTGGCGTTGGGTGCTTCCTATGCAGATACTTATGACGGCAATTCACAAGAATTAACCAAAGAAAAAAAGAAAGCCCTCGGTTTCAATGATTCCGCCCTGCACTGGGACCTTGTCAACACTGAAAAGAAAAGGGTTGTAGCTCATCTTGCATCCGGCAAGAAGGTTACAATCTATGAAAACGGCAAATTTACAATGTGAGTTTAAGTTTTTTACAGGAGAACTGAGGCAAGGAATAAAGTTCTGATTCCCCGGTGATTTGATATTCCGGTTCCCATAACGTTCTCATATCCGCCGGGATTACTCAAAGAGGCTGTCTATTGTGAAGAGTCCGTTCAATACCATAGAGTTTGCCAACATCCTCCACCACCTCAACTACCGGTGGAGTGCAGAGGCACTTGCCCTGTCCAAAGGAGACAAGGCCCCGTTTGAGCTCTATCAGATATACGAGCCGTTTAAAGATTTCATCAGTCTTGATACCCTGGCCCAAATCGATAGATTGAGGGATGAAGCTGTCAAAATCCGTCTGAAGCACTCCTTGATCGATCATTACCTTCGCCTGCGACTCCTCCCCCATGAAACCGAAATGCAGGCCTGGATGAGGGGAGCGGCGGCAGCTGTAAATGGCGAAAAAGTCTATTTTAAAGAAATTATTCCCTGGTGTCAAAAGTCCAGCACCCATAAAAAGAGACAAATTCTTCATAAAGAGACCCGGCCCCTCTGTAAGTTTTTAAAGCCCTTTGTCCTAAATTACTGGAACATGTTGCTGGAGATCCTCGAAAAGGACCTGGGGTTCGATAGCTACATCCAATACTGCCGTCATAAAAAAGGGATCGACTACCCATATTATTACCGATACTTTAAGAAGGTCCTTCGGGAAACCGATAAGATTTATTTCTCCGCAATGAAACGATGGAGTCGGGAACGTTACGGGTTGTCCATGAACGAGCTAACCCGGTTTGACGCCATCAACCTCCTGGGTCTTGGAGAGTTCGACTGTTTTTTCCCGGATATACCGATGGAAAAACTTATCCGTTTTTTTTACTACTGGAATATCGATCTCGATAAAACGCCGGGTCTGAACCTTGAATTGGGGAGAGAGTCCGGGAAAAGCGCCCAGGCCGCATGTTTCATTCTTCAAGTACCGGAAGAGGTTTACATTCTCATGAGACCCGAGGGAGGGTGGATTGATCTCGAAACACTCTGGCATGAATTGGGACATGGATTATCCGCCGTCTTTACATCCTCCGATCTCACCATTGTTGATCGAGACATGGCAACCAACTACAGCCTCTCTGAATCTTTTGCCTTTCTTCTCCAAAACCTGACCTTTTCCCGTTCCTTTCTTAACGAATACCTAGGCCTTCAGCCCGAGACTTCTAACAACTTAGTTTATCATAAGATGCTTAAAGATCTTTCTGTGTTCAGACGGTATGCGGCCAAATTATTATCAGAGTTTGAGATGTTCTCAAAGGGAGACCTCTCCGGCGGAGATCGATATTCAAGGCTGATGACCCGATATACCGGTTTTTACCACCAAGCCGAAACACATCTTTTTGACCTGGTACCGGAATTCTATTGCCTGGACTATCTTCTGGGTTGGATGGGTGAATCGATCTTGGAAGACTATCTGCGAACAAATCTTGGAAATCGGTGGATGTTCGAATCCGAGACCGGCAATATTTTGAAAAATTGGTGGGCGCAGGGGAACCGGTATGATATTTTTCAGTTTTTCGATCAAAACGATCTCGGACACCTGAACGCGGACAGACTGCTCATGCGCTGGAAAGAGAATTTAATTTAAGGAGATTTAAATAAAGTTTGAAAAAATTTCCGATGGACGATTTAAAACAATCTTTCCTCCGGAGTTAGACATATTAGTGTGGGCGCCAAACGGTGACAGTGCAAGCCAAATTTCCAAACGAACCGAGGAGATTTTTCACGCTGCGTCGGAAGACAATTTACATTTGGCAACCTTCAACTATCCTTCTTCCTTATTAAAAAATAAATGGACTGATGTAATTTTTGATCAACAGGACGTTACTTGCTTACGATCATGCTTGATGAAACCTGAACACTATGATTGGGCTGAAAGAATTTGGAATATACTCAACAACGTTGCGAATATCTATATCCGTCAAGGCTAATATTTTGGCGGCCTAGTCACAAATAATCCGAAAATTCTCTATCCCAAATATTTCATGAAAATTTTCAAGGGACTTTTTTATAAGTAATGAAAACTGTTTGTTATTTACATTTTTGTTTTAATTGTTAGGTGAAAGTATGTACCGATAATTTTTTTGTTTAATTTCTCAAAAATTTTCACCCTTCGGGCGAGTGCGAGGCACCCATTTGCCGCGTTATCAAAGGCTTGCAGTAGTACACTACGGCTGCGCCCTTGAATGCCTTGCAAATGAACGCCTCGCACTCGTGAAATATCCGGGCTATGGGCACGGATCTTTACTTAACAGGGTTTCTCCAGACCCTGTAACATGCTTATTGACTTAGCATATTTGTTGAAATATTAGAGTTAATGATTAATTTTCAAAGATGTTACCGATAACGACCTAATTTGGCAATTCGCTATAGCGTTCCATAGGAACATTCATTAAGGGAAAATCTAATGATGACGGAATCTAACAATCTGATATCCCACCTCAAGCACAAGTACCCCATGTTGCAGTACTTCACCGAGCACCCCTTTGGTGTGGAGATTGAATTTTTTGGGCTAAATTACGTTATCGCCCCAATTGACGGTAAAATCGTTAAGCCATACTGTATCTCATCCCGCTCCAGAAACGGCCGGCACATCCTAGATCTCTGTAAGAACTACAAGATACCTATCGGCGCCGACAGTGACTCATGGCATTTTGAACAAGATTCTTCCGTCAGAGGCAAAGGTCATACGCAATACGGCGCCGAACTGACAAGCCCGATTCTAAGCGGCATAGAAGGCTTGGTGCAAGCCTACCGGGCCTTTCAGTTTCTATGTGATATCGAAGGGATCGATATCGATAACACCTGCGGATTTCATGTTCATCACGGTGTTGACCCTGAGGAATACGGCTGCAATCAGCTTCGGCAACTTGTTCGTATCGTGCACCAATACGAAGATCAATTTTATCTGCTCATCCCGGGAGATCGGCAAAATGTCGAAACCTGCCGGCCGCTGGAAATCGATGTGGAAGCTTTTCTGGATCTCTGTGAATCTGAATTAGAAACAGACAGCTGCCGGATCAAACAACTCTGGTACTCACCTAAGAATCGATACGATATAGAATCGGCCAGGAACCCGCGTTATGATAAAACCCGCTACCACGGCCTGAATCTTCATTCATACTGGTATCGCGCCACCATCGAATTTCGCTACCACTCGGCCGTGCTGTATAATATCGATGAAGCCATGCAGTGGATCATCTTTACCCAGTTTCTCATTGACTTGAGCCGGGGACATGTTCCCGAAGTCCACTTACACTCTGAAGCAAATAAATGGTTACAGATGATCTATAAAATTTACGAAGGGTTGGGTTATCAGGACCGTCTGAAGAAGATGGGAAACTAATCGGCAAGATTATGCTCCTTATTAATGAGAATCATTTAAGGCGATCTTTTTTTTAATCGCCTTTTTTATTATTAATTCATAATACAAAGGTTCTTTTTTTTATTTGAATTCATCCCGAGCTGCAGCCAGCGGAGAATTCAAATTGAGACCTTTGAAAAATGTTCATTTTTGTTCAAGTTCAAGGAAGGCGAAAATTTTAACCACAGACATACATTGAGTATTTCGAGGATTAAAATTTGAGACTGACGTAGAAATTGGGCAAAAAGGGGCGTTTTGCAAAGGTCTCAAATTTAAACGCCGAACACCTGGAGAGTGTTCCGATGAAATCCTTTAGAATACTGATGTTGGCCGCACTACTGATGCTGTCCGCATGTGCACACCATCAAAGAATTCCTCCTGAAACCATAAGTACCGTCTATTCGACTTATGCCGACCAAGACGCGCCCGTGTATCATTATGCGCCCCTTTTCTTAGCGCATAACTACCAGGCTTCTTACAATCGTATCGGTCAGCCTTCGGCCAGGTATGACGATCGGGGAAACGAACAGATCTATATAGACAGCCAAAACCCAATTATCTTCTTTCTGAAGAAAAACTTTACCACCCCAAAAGGCCGTTATACCAATCTGATTTACCGGGTACACTTTCCAAAGGTGCCTTTTAGTCTGATCCCTTTTTACCTGACCGCCGGGAAGAATGTAGGCCTGATGGTTGTGATCACTCTCGATTCACAACAGCGGCCGGTTTTGGTTACTACGGTGCATACCTGCGGCTGCTATCTGGTCATTGTCCCGACGTCTTTTTTGCCCCGCGACGCCCTGCCGGTGAAATGGCGGGAAAAGCCCATCCGTGCATATGGTGAAAAATTGTCTTGGCTTCTGGATTATTCAAAAATCCAGGATCCAAAATTGTTGATCCATTTAAGGCCTGGCGTTCACAGAGTCATGGATCTTGAAATCATCGGCAAACAGGAATTACAGGATTCCCGGCGTTTCAATGTCGTATATGCAGACCTCAAACCTGCACGGGAACTGGAAAAAATTCCCCTGGACAGCGGTCACACCAGCTTTTACCACCAGAAGGGTCTCCTAAAGGGTTATGTCAAGGGATCAGTTAAACCTTTAGAATCGATTTTCTTGAGTCTGCTCAGCCTGGATTTTTTTGTGGGAACTGACAAAGTGTATGCCGATCACAAGGAATCCGGCAATCCATTTTACACCAGCCTAAAACCTTGGAACCGTAAGGCTTCAGATATTTGGAATTTCGCCGCATTTCTCGAATTCTGGGGTTGGCAACTTTAACGGATTCCGTCATGGAACCCCTTGTGGTATCCACTCTTACCCTTGACAAGGATCCGGCCCGCATAATCCTGAAAGCTGCAGCAGGTTTTTGCTTATCAACGGCTCTCCTTTGTGTTATAAGTAGACAGAATTCGGCCGAACCCTTCTGTTGTCAGGCCTGTATCCGTCTGATCGGAACAACCATCAGGATACCCGTTATGTCCATTTGGATTGTCTCTCTGATATTGGTCGTCACCCTCTACCTGTTGATCACCGAAAGAATACCGGTCGACGTGACGGCCATCGGTATTATCGTGGTGCTAATGGCCACCCGAATCCTACCGCCTCTGCAGGCAGTTCTCGGTTTTGCCAATCCTGCTGTGATTACCGTCGCGGCCATGCTGATGGTCAGTCAAGGTATGATTCGTACCGGGGCCGTCGGGTTTATCGGGCAAAAAGTAATCCAATATTCGAAGGGCAACCCGAGACTTTCCCTGATCTTCACCCTTCTCATCGTCGCCGCGGCCTCGGCGTTCATCAACAATACCCCCGTGGTGGTCCTTTTTATCCCGATCATTCTCAATCTCAGCTGTGAATACAATCTGAGTCCTTCCAAATTTCTCATCCCCGTCTCCTACGCCTCCATTCTGGCAGGTACCTGCACTTTGATCGGTACGTCCACTAACATCATCGTAAGCGACCTGAGTGTGATGCAGGGATACAGTGGTATTGGCATTTTCGAACTGTCGCCTCTCGGTATCCCGATTGCCGTGATCGGTCTTGTCTTTCTGTATTTTTGTGCGCCCATATTGATGCCCGGTCATACGACACCGACCTGTGAAATGGAAGACCGCGAGGACAAACGCTATCTGGCGGAACTGTTCGTTCCGCCAAACAGTCCCCTGGTCGGTCAAGACTCCGGCCCATTTTTTGCGAAACGATATCCGACTCTGGTCCTTTTTGAAATCGTGCGCGGTCTTCGTATCATTCCTCTTTCAGATGATTCTCTGCCGATCGCGTCACACGACCTTATGCTCGTCAAGGGATCGGCCAGTGACCTGATCGCCATTCTGAACGACACTGTGGCCAACCTACCCCATGCCGACGAGGACCTCAACTTTTCCGCAGCGGATCAGAACACCTTGATTGTAGAACTGATTATCCCTCCCCAGTCTTCCCTTATCGGCGAAAGACTCCTCGATACCCATCTTCAGGGAGACCCCAACGCCCATATCATCGCCATCAAGCGGAGAAGACTACATTACTCGGCCCAAAAAATACGCTCGGTCAGACTCATGGTCGGCGATATCATCCTGGTGCGCTGCTCGATCAACAAGCTGCAACAAATCCGCACGGGAGCCGATTTCATCATTATTGAAGATGTCCATCACGAAATCATTCACAAACGCAAGGCTCGCTGGGCAATTCTGATCTTTACCGGCCTGATTGCCGCAGCCACCAGTGGACTGGCGGACATCATGGTATGTGCTTTGACAGGTGTCTTTCTCATGGTCCTGACGGGATGTCTCAATTTGAGGGATGCCTACCGCGCTATTCGCGGAGATGTGCTGCTGTTGATTGTCGGCACCATTGCTCTAGGTGCCGCCATGGAAAAAACGGGCGCCTCCCAACTCTATGCCGGATGGTTTCTAAGTCCGTTCAAAAACACCTCCCCCGGTGTGGTATTGGCCGGCATCATATTGCTGACCAGTATCAGCACCCAAATCCTCAGTAATAACGCCACGGCAGTCCTGATTCTGCCCATCTCCATCGCCACGGCACTCGCATTAAACGTAAATCCCAAACCATTCATCGTTGCCGTATGTTTCGGTGCCAGCGCCTGTTTTGCTTCCCCGATCGGCTACCAGACCAACCTGCTGGTCTACGGTCCGGGCAATTATCGCTTCAGTGATTATCTCAAGCTGGGCATCCCCCTCAATATACTTGTCATCGTCATGGGATCGCTGCTGATTCCGGTCTTCTGGCCGCTTTGATCCCGTCATTTTTTGTCGCCCATCGTCGATGATGTATCTCTGAAGGAGGATAAGGTTAAAGATTTTTTTGATGGTGATTCAAGAAATCTAAGAAGGGTTGAAATTTTTGGAGCAAAATGTTAACAATTTGCTTAAGGGTTTTGCCTTTGACCGGCAGGTTAGAGATGGGGTCTTATTTGGTGAAACATGAATAACCAAGTTCTTCGATTCGCTCTTTTTCATTATTCTGAACTAACGTTTTCGAAAGTAAAGCTAATTCCGGCAGGGACGTACGGGTAATGTTTTAATGACACTATTCGCCTATATGCTTCTTTTTTACAAAAACCGGGAGTAAAAAATGCAGGACGAAATAAAGACCGCACAAAAACTGGTCAACATAATTATTGATTTCTTTGTCAATTACAGTTTCCAGGTAATCGGTGCTATTCTTATTCTTGTCATTGGGATTCTGGTTGCAAGGTCGGTGGCTTCCTTCTTTTTGAAGCTCTTTGAGAGGAAAAACTTAGATGTTACCCTGTCAAAATTTACCGCCGCTGCGGTCAAGGGCATTATCATTGGCTTTGCAATCATTATCGCCCTTGGCAAATTTGGTATCACCATAGCCCCCTTTATCGCTGCACTCGCCGCGATGGCTTTTGGAGCCAGCTTTGCGATCCAAGGCCCGTTGGCAAATTATGGCGCGGGTCTTGTGATTATCCTCACACGACCGTTCGTTGTCGGCAACACAATTACCGTTTCCGGGGTCAGCGGCATCGTGGATGAAGTCAATCTCGGCGCTACGATTCTAAAAGATGAAGACGGAGTGAAAATAACTATTCCCAACAAGCATATCGTGGGTGAAATTCTACATAACTCGGAAGAAAAAAGGATCGTGGAGGAAATTGTTGGGATCAGTTATGATAGCGATCCGGAGAAAGCCATCCAGATAATTAAAGAGGCCCTGAACGAGTTTCAGGAGATTTCCAAGGAGCCTCCTCCTCGAGTCGGAATTCAGAAATTCGGTGATTCATCAATCGACATTGGTTTGCGCTATTGGATACCCACCCAAAAATATTTTAAGATACTTTACCAAGTAAACCTGGCGGTCTACAAACAGTTGAAAGCAAGGGATATAGAAATTCCGTTTCCACAAAGAGACGTTCATATTGTTTCGCGATCCCAGGATGGACCGTCAACGACTTCACAAATTTGATAGGTTCACATACAATTTTTAAGTAGTGTCCATCCATAAATGAGAATTTTTGTTCAAGATCAAGGCATGTGAAAAAATTAACCACAGGCATATGTTTAATATTCCGAGGATTATTTTTTGAACATAACGCAGAGATTGGGCAAAAAGACCATTTATGGATGGACACTAAGTAGCCTTTTCCATCCGTGATACTGCACATTCGTGCAGAGCTCAAATTAGCCAAGCACGCGTTTCACGAACGTCACGGAACACATTTGTTTTTTTTTGATGGTTACTGTCTGTTGACAGAATTCAACGATGTATTATTTTTAGATAAAGAATAATCCTGAAAACAATTAAATGTTACTCGGCTTCAACACCATATTTTTAAATCATGTAATGACGTTGTCTTTACGAAGGTTAAATTTTAAAAAATGAATCTTGATGTGGCATTTATGAAGCTTCTCGAATGTACGTGCATCTTATTCGTCGGTCATATGCATAAATTTGAAAAAATATAATGTGCACCGAGACTAATAACGGCATTTAGGGAAGCTAACATATAACATGCTCGGTCGTCTAAAAATAGGACTATCGGGCGAATATGGGCAGAGCTCGGAAAGCTCTGCCTTTTTTATTGTTTGGTTTCCCTATTTTTCAGAAATTCAAAGTCAACGTGTTATAAAAAAAAGAAAAAATTTCTTTAATCCCCGGATTAAGCAAGACGCTTTAAAAAATCATATTTGTTGATATCATTGACCCTATCAGACTTACTTTTTAATGGAATTTTATCATATTGTGTGATTTACATGTTTTCTAAATATTTTAATAATAACAATGCAAGGTTTTCTCAACCATGAATAGTTCAATTCAATTAATAAAATTTACAAATTTGGCATTGGCTTTCATTCCTGTTTTGGTAGTTGTAGGAATTTTCTATAAATGGGCTTTGAACTTTCGCAACGCCTTATATGCCATTTCCAGAATGGTGGTTCAACTTTTGCTTATTGGCTATTTTTTAATTTACATATTTGAATCTAATAGTCCTTGGATTGTCATCCTGATCTTGGCTGTTATGGTTTTCGCCTCAAGCTGGATTTCCCTGCATGCCATTAAGGCCAAACGGAAAGTGTTTTATAAAAGAGCCCTGTTTTCCATAACAGTAGGAGGGGGTACAACTTTATTACTAATCACTCAAGGGGTCCTCGATCTTCAACCATGGTATTGGCCTCGTTATATGATCCCACTTGCAGGGATGATTTTTGCAAATGCTATGAATAGCGTGAGTCTTGCAGCAGAAAGATTAGAGGCAGAACTTGCAAGAAATGTTCATTATGAGGAGGCGCGCAGTATTGCGCTTAGGGCTTCTCTCATACCTATTACCAATTCCTTATTCGCAGTAGGGCTTGTTTCTCTCCCGGGTATGATGACGGGACAAATTTTATCAGGAATTTCTCCACTTATAGCTGTCAGGTATCAGATTATGGTCATGTGCATGATATTTGGTTCAGCGGGTATTTCCTCGGCTTGTTTTCTTTTACTAGCCGATCTCCGAAAGCAAAAGTTTGTAATAAATGTGAGGAAGTTATTCGGCTCAACAAAACGTTGAACATGAAACGGGTTAAAGGCAATAAAAATCAAAATTTTCCTGACTCGAGTTTTTGGCAAATAAATTCCACTTGTTTCTTCAAAGGGCCATTTTCCTTTAATTCCCGTTCAATGGCGCCGACGGAATGAAGGGCTGTGGCATGATATCTGTTGAAGCTTCTCCCAATTGCCTGGAGGGAAGCATCCGTATATCCTCGCGACAGGTAAATCGCAATCTGCCTCGGTCGAACAATAGATTTTTTGCGGGAACTTGAAACAATATCAGTAATGGAAATGTTGTAATCTTTACAAATCATCTTTTTAATAACATCTATTGTAATATTTTTCCGTTGGCGTATGATATTCCTGGTGACACTTTCTGCAAGCTTAAAGTCAATGGGTTCCCCCAAAAGAAGTGATTTGGCAGTAACTCCGATAAGGCCGCTTTCAAGCTGTCTCACATCCTCTGTAAGTTCACTGGCTAAGTAGTGGATGATGGTTTCTGGAATTTTACATCCGTTAAGCTTTGACTTTTTTTTCAGTATTCTGACCCTTGTCTTGAAATCCGGTGGATCAATGTTTGAAATGAGACCGCATGAGAGACGTGATCTCAATTTATCATCGAGTTTCGGGATGTCTGCCGGAAGATAACAACTGGAAAAGATTATTTTCTTATCAGCTTCAAACAGCGTATCAAGGGTTAATGCAAGCTCGACCTGGGTGCGCTCCTTGCCCCGAAGATAATGAACATCTTCAAGCAGCAATACATCACATTGATTTCTGTATTTTTCCTTGAACGCATTGATGGAATTGTGCTGATAAGCACGGACCATTTCATTGCTAAAACCCTCTGCAGTAGTATAATAAACACGGTCTGACGGATTTTCGGACAAAATGAAGTGTCCTACAGCCTGGGTAAGATGGCTTTTCCCCATCCCTGTCTTTGACAATAAAAACAAAGCACCCTGGGAAGAATTCTTTGTTGAAGCCATTGATAGGGACGCTGAATAGGCAAAGTCATTATTCTTACCGACTACAAAATGATCAAAGGTGAAATCCTTTTTCAAAAGACATCCGTTGTGCGAACGCGCAGTTACATTGGGAAGCGACAGTTGAAGATTATCATCCGCTTTCGATTTTGGAAGGGCGACTGTTGCGGAAATCTCGATGGAAAGCCGGCATGATCTTCCCAAAACTCTTTTTATTTCAGACTCTATTATGGCGCCATAATTCTCAAGAACCCGCTTCCTGGAAAAAAAGTTAGGAGAAAAAAGAACCATACCGTTTTCCTCACACCTTGCTATCCGCAGTGGCTCAATCCACATCCTGAAACTGTGATCAGGAATGCGCGACTTGATCAAAGCTTTTGCCTCGTTCCAAACTCTCTTCATAACGGTCTATGTTCTTTATTTAAAAAAAACAGATTAATCTGCTTTTGTTAGGGGAAAAAACAGGGAAAAAATAATTAAATCAAACGGTTTAGGAGTATTAATACAGGTTATTAGAAAAATCGACTGAATGCCGGAATCAGTTGCGGCTTATTTAACTGATCAGATCTTTAATGTCAAACCTGATAAATCCGGTTTTTAGTTTTTTTGTTAACAGGGTATCCACGGCTTATATTTTATTGTTATCATTCATTTAATTTATTCTAAAAAGGCAACTGCTTTTAAATACAACCTTTTTTGAACGCTATGTTTCTACAGATATTTCAATCATATCCATCTTTATGTTTAAGTTATCAACAAATACATTTTCTTCCATATACTCCATTTTTCATTAATTATTTGCCATTTTCAAAAAGTTTTCATTTTTGGATTGTTGTCTTGTTCGGATTAGCGGTCAAGTCAAGGCCTCCCTGTGAAAATTAAGGCACCTGGCTGTTTTGGAAATTTCCCATACTAACAAGTTAGTTCGCTTCGCTCATCCCGCTATATAGCAGGAGAATGATGGAACAATGGAATACTGGCCCCGGTGAAATAGAAAAAAGTTTCACTGGGTAAAAATATTGGGTCTTTTTTGCATCGCATTGAAAAAAAATATGATTTATGAGATAAACCCATTATGGATCGAAAAAACATCAATAGAGGTTTCAAAAAACTCAGGGTCTGGCAAGATGCCATTTCCCTTTACATTTTGGCCTATAAAATATTTTCTAAATTTTCATTCGAACTCAAGAAAATGGAATACAAACGTAAGGATAACGCTTAAACAGATAATATCAGGTGGCCAAACAGGTGCCGATCAAGGCGCTTTGGATGCTGCAATAAAATTGGGGTTTCCTCATGGAGGGTGGATACCGGAAGGTCGTCAGACTGAGGACGGCATATTGCCAGACAGGTTTTACCTACATGAGATGTTTACCAAAAGTTATCCGAACACTCTCATGGGGACTTCCGGGACATCCCTAGTAATATGCGAAGGGAAGTATTCGCTGATTCCGGTATGTATTCCTACCAAAGGCGGGAAATGTCAGGGTAATATATAGGGATAAATTGAAAAATAGGATTCGATCCTGATTGAAATGTCGTTAATCGAACTTTTTAACATATTAGATCTAAACAAAAATGGAGAACTTTCCAGATCGGAACTCCATGAATCCGCCCAACGTATGGGATGGCACTGGAATGAAGCCCCTGTTTTCGCAGTTCTTGACCTCCTTACCGTACTTAAACCTGTCTCCAAGGATGACTTCATCGCTTATATGACTCAAATTATTGAAGACCCCCATGGCCCGTATGGCAAAGTGCTTCTAAATTCACAACATTTTTTATCCTCAACCGCTTCAAAAAGAACTATAATTTCAAAAGAAAAAATAGCAGATGTTCATAAAATCAATAAAAAACGGCATGGGTTAGAATCAAATCACAAAACATGGGATGATATGATTTCACTTCTAAAACATATAGGCAATCTTGACATTGCGAATACCTACCAGAATTTTTTGAAAAATATGAGGATTAATACACTTAGAATTCCCAAGGATAATGCCGCACTGCTGATCATTGATCCTCAACGATCCTTTACAAAGGGGGTTTGGATGCAATCAATAGGTTCTAAAGCCGAACTTGAGGTTAAACCGATTCAATTGGCATTCGAGAAATGTGCTCAATTTTTAAATCAAAACCACAAGTTCATTGAAACGATGTTTACCAGATGCCCGTTTCCACCGTGTAGCTATGATTGGGACGATGCATTCACCGGTATAATCGATACCCAACAGCTTTACTTTATTAAGCCGGGGAACAGTGTATTATTTCCAACCACAAACGGTTTCCGCGAGTGGGTTGAACGCGTTATCGATGATGGAAGGAAAATATTAGTGATAGCAGGATGTACGTTAAATAGCTGTGTCCGGAAATCTTCGATTGAAACACGAAAATATTTCAAAAACCGTAAACTTCAAATTATCGTGGATTTAAGTTTGTCCGGAACGCGTACAAGCAGATTCATTCCATCTTCATTGTATGGCGGGTTATCCGCGGTTGAATCTGCTATTCGTGAAATGACAGGTGCTGGGGTGCGGGTGACGCAATGTGTAGAGTGGATATAAGGGTGTTTAACCGAAAAAAGTGATGTCTATGTTTTAGATTACATTATGGAGCAAATTTTTCTCTACCAACAGTGGCTGAGTCAAAGGCTGCATGAATATGTTAACTTGTCCCGACCTCCGAAACTGCGAGGTCGGAAAATCGTCATGTCCCCAAGCCAGTATGGCGCTGCCTTGATGCAGGCCTACTTTGGCAGGGCCTCCCTGAACTGGATCGCTGAACATGTGGGAATATCTGTGCAGCTCTTGCGGCAGTGGCGCCAGGAACCGCAATTTCTTCTAACCATGGATTGGAGTAAATCCATATTCTCTAACGCTTTTCGGGAAAACCTGATACTGAAAGATTATTCTATGGCTCAGTACTATTCCATCGCCGCGGAAATCTCGCTGCTGGAAGAGTCGTTGCGCCTAACCGTTCGGATGCCTCTTAACCAGCACTTCGTAAAATTAGGCCGGAGTCTTATGAGTCTTCATCAAAATGACCTTGAACTAAATAACTATGATCTCCGCCTGTTCCGTCGCCTCTTTCTTTTCTTTCTGGCTCTGGATAATCACTGGCCCGGTTCAGCTTGTCATTGTGTCAGTGAGGACTTTCTCACCTTAGCGAGAGATGTGGTTTGGCCGCTTCTTAACCAAAAACAGTGGGTAGGACAAGAACTCAAATCCATACAGCAAGCCGCTCCCATCTCTCGGATTCTCATTAAACTTGATAGTAAATTGAGAGAGACCCTTCAGCCGTTTATTTCATGCCGAACAAAATGAAATTATTCGAACAGAATAAAAATTACCAGAAATGACTCTATCATGAGATGCGCAAAAAACGGTAAAACAACATTTTTTCTTTTATAGGCCCAGTATGTGACAATAACTGAAAAAATGAGCATTCCGATCGCTTCCAAGAAAGCTTTTTGAAAATGAAAGACAAATTCAATCAGACAAACACCAAACCATCCCTTTTTAGGAAACGCTTTTTCAAAACATGTCAGAAGCACGTAACGGTGTAAAAATTCCCAACCGGTCAGCCATGAAATGTTCCATGTCATTTTATATAAGGTCCAACTTAATTTCGATGATAGGGAATTAAATTCTATGGAAGGATACAAGTTTCTCAAACTGGGATAGAATTTGATTGAAAGAACGGCGATTATACCGAGAATTAACAATAAAATGAAAAGGTAAAGGTCGTTTTTCTTCAGTCTTGAGACACCAAAATATTTCCAGTCAATTGATTTAAATGTGAAAACAAACGGTATTGCGAACCATAATATAAAAGTCGATACTTCAAAACCGTTCTTTAATTGCCAATGAAAAATGCCCCAATCAATTCCCCATTTTAAATGGGTTGTTGATATACTGTCGAGAGTCAATGCAAAAGTCGCGTAAAACAGGGCGTAAAGCGCCTTTTTTTTATTATTGTTTATATTGAGCTTTGAAATTATTTTACCCATACTGCTTTTATAGTATTTTGGATGTTACAATTATTTTTTTTAACAAGAAGCATTGTATATTAAAATAAAACAAACTAAAACCTAAAATAAAAGCGATTTTATACCTGAATATTGCACGAGTCGGAGGCTTTCATATGCAAGGCACTTAAGGGCGAAGCCATAGTCTGCTATTGCGAGCCCTTAATAACGCAGCAGATGAAAGCCTCCGGCTCGCCCTTTGGGGTGAAAATTGATGAGAAAAAAAGAACATCATCCGATTTACCATTTGGGTAAAATGTATGATGCTATGATGTTGTTTAAACCCGTTTCAATTAAGGATTATAAAGATTCTCATCAATTTTCATGCAAAATTCAGATTTTACTCTTGATCTACCCTTTAACGGTTAACCCGAATATTTCATGAAAATTTTTGAGAGGCTTTTTTACGTGATCAGGGCAACCACCCTATGAAATAGTGTCCATGAATATCATATTCGCAATTATTGTTCTGAGTGCTTTCTTATTTGCCGGCTGGCATCAAATTTTCTTTATTCCTGTGAAAGGTGGCCCTTCACCCATGGAGGTACTCTCCAAGGCGATGATCGAATCGGCCACCGGGGCCGTGGAACTGGCCATTGGCCTGGTGGGCGTGATGGCCCTTTTCCTGGGGCTGATGAAAGTGGCCGAAGCCGGCGGCTTGCTCACCATTTTAGCACGGTTGATTCGTCCTCTGATGGTAAAGCTGTTTCCTGATGTTCCGGCTGATCATCCGGCTATGGGCGCCATGATCCTGAATCTTGCGGCCAACATGCTGGGGCTGGGCAATGCCGCCACACCGTTCGGTATCCGGGCCATGCAGGAGCTTGACAAGCTTAACCCTCAACACGGTACGGCCACCAATGCAATGGCCCTGTTTCTGGCCATCAACACCTCCAGTGTGACTCTCCTGCCCACCGGTGTCATCGCCCTGCGCGCAGCGGCCGGTTCGTCAGATCCGGCCGCAATTTTGCCCACGACCTTGTTTGCCACGATCGGCTCGACCACTGTTTCCGTAATTGCAGCCAAACTGTATCAAAGATTGTCGCCGCTCACGGTTGATGACGGCGCTGTTTTACAGCAGGCGCCTTTAAATGACGGGGAGAAAACACCGCTAAAAGACGCTGCACAAGGATATCCTTTTTGGGTCAGCCTTGCAGCCCTGACAGCCCTGGTCGCGTTGATACCCGTTGCCGTGTTTTACGGGAGGTCCGTATCACCGTGGATCATACCGTCCCTTATGGTCGGATTTTTGGGTTTCGGCCTGGTGCGCCACGTACGCGTCTATGAAGTGTTTGTTGAAGGTGCCAAGGACGGGTTCCGGGTGGCCATTCGCATCATCCCGTACCTGGTGGCTATACTGGTGGCTGTAGATATGCTGCGGGCAAGCGGTTTTATGGGTGCCGTCGTGGGTGCGCTGGGCGGCATTACCGGAAGTTTCGGCCTGCCGGCCGAGGCCCTTCCCATGGCGTTGATGAGGCCGCTTTCCGGATCCGGGGCATACGGCATCTTAGCTTCCATCATCAACGATCCGGCCATCGGACCCGATAGTTACACCGGCTATCTGGTATCCACTCTGCAGGGGTCCACCGAAACGACCTTTTATGTGTTGGCTGTTTATTTTGGTGCCGTACAGGTACGTCGTATCCGGCATTCACTTGCAGCAGCGTTGACGGCCGATGCGTCCGGTGTGATTTTTGCGGTCCTGGCCTGTTCGCTTTTTCTCGGATAGAAACAACCCTGCTATAGGGTTATACGTTACTTTCCTCCAGTAACCGTTGAATATTCAATCCGCAAATGATTTCCTTTTGTTCCTGAGGGATCTGAAGATGCATAATTTTTTGCAGCTCTCTCTTTGGATCTCCAAAGGGAAAGTCAGAACCAAAAATTATTCGGTCAATACCATACTCATCGATATAATCCGTTATTTCACTAACAGAAGCCAGCGCCGTATCCGCATATACATTGGGCCGTGCCCACAACCCGTGCCTTTTTATGGCTCCGTACCCTCCGTTTAACATGCCCATGTGAGGAATAATTACCGTAACGTCTTTGGCGATCTGTTCTATAAACCGAATGGTGTTACCAAACTCTTCCTCCAACACCACCGGCATACTCCTGCTTCTGATCTCATCAACGGCCTGTCGGCATCGCGGACTGTCATAATGATAAACCGGTTCATCTGAATGCCGGTGCCATTTTATCCCTTTGTGTTGTGAAGTGAGCTGGTCAACAGCAAAATCATTCCAGATGAAAAAATAAGGAATAACCGTTAAATCGGTTGTCCCGATATTAAGGAGGTATTCATTGGCGGCTTTCCGCCTGTTTTTCCATTGGGTGGAGTCGGCAAAATTTGGATTATACCGGTCATATATTTCCATAACCGGCGGAAACATCACGGCCTCCTTGATTCCGCTGCCGCTGATAACTGAAAAATAGTCATCATAGGATTGCGGCGGAAACTTGTCCTGAATTCCGCAATGTACATGGGCGTCAATGATCATGGGTATGGATCCCTCAAGCCTTTTGCAAAGGATTTATTTTGATTCCATTTATTAAAATGACAACATGATCCTGTCTATCGGCTGTCAGCGCAATGTTCGCTTCACTCTTTCCGACCAGTTCGGGGTATGTGATCCTTAAATTGCTAAAGTTAGAATTCTCAAGCACCGTTTTTAAAACATCTATTATCTTTTCAAGTTGTTCCTGGTTGCTACCCGGTTTAAAATATTCTGACAGGCCCCGGTTATAAAGCCGTTTTAGCTCGGTTTCAACGCAGTGCTTCCTCAGGTTAAGTTCAACCCTAATTGATCGTAAACAAAATGGGAAAAATATTTTATGTTTTGATTTATTATGCATTTTAGTGAATTCAGATGCATTTTCATAACTCTTCTATAAATGAGATATAAATTTATAAAAAAAATCCCATTTTGTTTACCTTTCAGGAAAGCCGATGACACCCCATCTTCTTCGTTATCAAGGGCTCGCAGTAGACGACTACGGCTTCGCCCTT
>CAZBOB010000066.1:0-20105 GCA_964492995.1 uncultured Desulfobacteraceae bacterium
ACCTGAATTTTGCACGAGTCGGAGGCTTTCATATGCAAGTTGAGATTAGCGAAATCCCGTCATCGGGGGCACCTAAAGATTCTCGTTAATTTTCATGCAAGATTCAGGTAAAACGTCGAATGAGATAACGTGAAAGACGCTAATGTCGGTATATTTCCAAAACAAGGAGCATGTTGTCGTAGGGGCCATTTCGGACACTCATGGTATTCTTATGTCGGCGGCCATAAAAGCCCTTCACGGTGTTGACCTGATTATTCATGCCGGAGACATTGGCAATACCGGGGTTATGGATGAACTGAAATCCATCGCTCCGGTCGTGGCTGTCCGGGGCAACATGGACATGAGTGAAGACCTCAGGGAACTTCCCGAAACAGCGGACCGTATTCGCCAGGTGATCGCTGAGGAAATCCCGGGCAAGGTCGCGGCGGATAAAGCATATCAGAATGCGATGAAGAACAGCGACAAGGCGGCGGCGCGGTTGGAGCACGACAGGGCGCTACAGAAAGTGGTTATCAGCATGCTAGCTGATCATACGGAGCTGTTCAAGCAGTACAGCGACAATCCCAGCTTCAAGAAGTGGCTGTCGGATACGATTTTTGGCTTCACCTATGAGGAGGCAGGAGTGTAGCGCCGTCTCTGTAGCGCTTCCAAACCTTCGGAGGTCAACGTTTTTGGGAGTCAAAGCTGCGATCATCCGGCAAAAAATACTTCATCAAAGTGTCGGTGTTAACAACGTGCAAATCGTTTTGGGATAGGATTCATGAATGAACACGCAAAAACGCGAATGGGATTTTGAAAAGCTGGTCGGTACGATCCGACAGGTGCATGAAGAAATGGCGGCACAGGCCGGCCGGGCGGTAAATGTCAGCCTGACGATTCGCAACTGGCTGATTGGATTTTATATTGCCGAGTACGAACAAAACGGAGCGGATCGGGCGGAATATGGCACCCGGCTTTTGGAGAACCTTTCCACCCGGCTGTCGGATGGCGGTATGGAAGGTATGGCTTCCCGGTCGTTGCGTCAATACAGGCAATTTTATTCGATTTACCCGGAAATTTGGCAGACACCGTCTGCCAAAACACTCGATCGTTTGATCCCCGCTTCAATTTGGCAGACACTGCCTGCCAAATCGCAATCCGAATCGCCTCAATATACAAAACCTGGCGTCCCGGCGTTAGAACTGATCCAAAAACTCTCCTTCAGCCACTTTGCTGAACTGATAACGATTTACGACGAAACCAAACGTAACTTTTACGAAATCGAATGCATGCGGGGCAATTGGTCGGTCCGGGAACTGAAACGCCAAATTGGAAGCCTGTATTATGAGCGGTCAGGTCTGTCCAAAGCCAAGAAAAAACTGGCGGCGCTGGCTCATGAAGGCGCGGAAACCGATGCGCCGCGACTGGCGATACGCGACCCCTATGTCTTTGAATTTCTCGGATTGAAGCCAAAGGAAGTCATGAGTGAATCGCACCTGGAAGAGCAACTACTTGATAAATTGCAGAATTTTTTGTTGGAGCTGGGCCATGGGTTTTGCTTTGAAGCCCGTCAGAAACGGATTCTAATTGGGGATACGCACAACTTCGTCGACCTCGTTTTTTATCACCGAATTCTCAAATGCCATGTGCTGGTGGAACTGAAAGTTGAACAATTCAGCCACGAAAACATCGGCCAGCTCAACACCTATGTGAGCTGGTACAAGAAAAACATGATGTCGGAGGGGGATAATCCGCCCATCGGCATTCTTTTGTGCACTCAGCGCGACCGAACATTGGTCGAATATGCCCTGGCCGGCATGGACAATGGACTATTCGTATCCAAATATCAGCTTAAGCTGCCAAAGAAGGAGGAGATGCAGCGGTTTATTGAAGAACAGGTTCGGGAAACGGGATCATGAGCGAATACCAATACTACGAATTTCTCGCCATCGACCGGCCGCTGACAGAGGATGAGATAGATGAGTTGCATGAAATTTCAACGCGGGCCACGATCACGCCTGTCAGCTTCACCAATGAATACAATTGGGGGGATTTAAAGGGCAATCCGGACAAGCTGATGCAGCGGTATTTTGATGCCCATGTGTATGTGGCCAACTGGATGACGGCCATTTTCATGGTGCGCCTGCCCATCGAGGCGCTGGCCAAAGAAATCGCTGAATCCATGGATGTGCCATACGTTCTGGATTTTAAGGAGACCAAAACCCATTGGGTCATTACCTGGAGTTTGGAGGAGTCCGACAACTATGACCGCTTCGGCATGGAAGACGGCCGCGGCTGGATGGTGCGTCTATCCCCGGTTCGGGATGAATTGCTACGAGGGGATATCCGCAGTCTTTACATCGGATGGCTGGCGGTCCTAACCGGAGAAATGATGGATGACGATGAGATAGAGCCGCTATCTGTGAGCGGATTGGGGAGTTTGACATCGGCCCAACAGGCGCTGGCAGAGTTCCTGGAGGTGGGCCCGGACCTGCTGGCGGGTGCCTGCATGGACAGCCCAGCTGCTCAAATCGAGGACATTTCAGAAAAGGACGTGGATATGTGGATCGATGCCTTGCCCCGGGATGAGGTAAAAGCGGTCATGAAACAGCTTTTGGAGGGCAAAGGGCATCAGACCGAACGGTCCATCAAGAACCGGTTCGCAGCCTGGCGGCGGAGCCTGCAGAGCGACAAACCCGAAGCGCCCCGGCGCACGGTGGGAGAACTGAGGAATAATGCCGAGAAGGCTCAACAGATCCGGATGGAAAAGCAAAAACGTGACCGCAAGCATCGGGAGATCAAGCGCCGAAAAGAACGCGAGGCGTATCTGAAGAATCTGTCCAAAGATTTTCCTAGGGCCTGGAAGTCTGTTCAGAAGACTGTCGAACGGGGATCGGGCCTTGCTTATGATGAGGCCTGCCGCGCCCTTGTCGACATCTCCGAAGCCTATGCCCTTTTTGCGACCAAGAAGCAATTCCAAAAAAAATTTAAAGAATTCATGGCCCGTCACATGCGGCGCAAGGCGCTGATTCAACGTCTGGTGAAGGCCGGTATCTGGAAGGATAAATAAAAGATGAAGCCACGAAGCCCCAAGGGGCGTAAGAAACTCGAAGCTTTGGACAAGTTTATCGAGGAAATCACTGTCGACGCTTATGGTGATGATGAGCAGCTCTGGGCCTTTCGGCAGGCCTTCGAGGACGACGTCCAGCTACCGGCCGACGGATTTGTCATCGGGGAACCGGTTTCGGTGATAGCGGTTGACTACGATGGCAACGAGCGACGTGGACTGACTGCAAGATGTCGCCGCGAAGACGGTTCCGAACATGTGGTTGCGGTGTCCGAGGTCGTGTTTACCCAAGCTTCGTTAGGCGCACGGCACATCGCTGCCTACCGCAGGTGGCTGAACCTCGATCCCTTCCCTGCCGAAATGCAGGTTGCTTCCCGACGTAAGCGGCAGCACGATGCCACAGCCGATGACATCGACCTGAGCAAACCGGTCGAGCTGGTCGCACTCTCGGTCAAGGAGCGGGCCGCCCGGTGCCGTTTGTTGGGAAGTGACAGGGTCATTACTCTCCGTGCAAACCGCCTTTGGGACGTGGTGCCTGGTGCGATTGTCACGGTCAAGCCACGAAAACATTGGCGTTATGCTGGTCATCCGTATCTCTCCGGAGAGATTCAATCGATCCGGATCGAGGTAGATGCCCTCGATCTGGTGCCCCTCGGTCTTGAGGACATGGGCATGTGGAATCCCAAGGAACACTATTGGGGAGAAGAAGACGAGCCCATCGAGGGGTGGGCCAAACCGATTATCGCTCGTGGATCTCGTCCAATGTTCGAGATGGAGCAGGTGTTACCCTGTGAAAACCCTGATGATCCTTTTGATGATCCCATTACTCAATCCAACGATCTCAAAGATGCTGGGAAACGGGCAGAGGCGGTAAAGATCTTGATGGAGCTGTGCCAGGCAGATCTGCGCTGCCTCGATGCCCATTCGCATCTGGGCAATCTCGTCTTTGACCACCGTCCACAAGATGCCATTCGACATTATGAAGTCGGTCTGCGCATCGGTGAGCTATCCATGGGAGACGACTTAAATGGCGTGCTGCCGTGGGGTCATATCGACAACCGCCCGTTTCTGCGCTGCATGCATGGCTATGGGTTGTGTCTCTGGCGTCTTGGGCGCTTTGACGAGGCGGAGCGCGTTTTTCATCGGATGCTCTGGCTAAATCCGTCGGACAACCAGGGAGTGCGGTTTCTAATTGATGAGGTGAAAGCTAAAACAGCATGGGAGGATCGTGAAAACGACTAAAAATCAAAGGAGTACCGTGAGCCCCGGAAATCGAAAACAGATGGATCCGCTCGAACAGGCCATCGAAACGGCACTATCTCCGGGAATCTTCATCTCCTATAATTCCGCCTGGTCGTTTGTGGATGATGTTCAGGATGTTGCGAATGACATTGGGAAAATCATCAAGAAAGAGCCGGAACGAGCAGCGCATCTGTACGAAATCTTCATCGCCGCTTGTCATGAAAAAGCCGATGAAATTGACGACTCGAGCGGCAATTTCGGCATGCTGGTTGAGGATCTGTTTCGTGGTTGGATCAAAGCCCGCCAGGCTGCAAACGATGATCCGGACGAGACTGCAAAGTCGCTGCTTTCTTGGATGGAGGATGATCCCTACGGATTTTGTCATGACCTTGATCGTGAGGTTGTCAACGTGCTCGACAAGAAGGGTCTGGACGCATTCGTTCAGCAAATTCGCTCCAAGTTCGAATCCACTCTGACCCAGGATGACAAGGAGAAGAGCTTCCCCGGATACGAACGCCGAAGGTGGGGCGGAGCCCTGAAGAACCTGCTTGCAGCCCAGCGCAACGTTGACGCCTACATCGCGCTTTGCGAGCAGACCGAGCTCAAAGCCAGGGACTGCAAGGCCATCGCCAAAATATACAGGAACCGGAGACGCCCTGAAGATGCACTTTCCTGGGTTGAGCGAGGCTTGAAGATTGCACGGTTGGACAGCCGAAAATCCTATGAAGAATACGAATTGCGCGAGTTAAATAGGGCGTTGTTTGCCAAGATCGGTCGGGCGGAAGATGCGCTTCAATCAGCCTGGTCCGAGTTTGAGTCACACCCCTCCACGTTCACATACAAAGAGTTGATGCGCTACGTACCGGCTAAGGAGAAAACGGCCTGGCACCAAAAGGCCATGGCGGCATCAGAAAAGGGCGACCTGTCTTCGCAGATTGAACTCTGGCTCGAGAAAAAAGAGAGCGACCGGCTCGTATCGCGCCTGCGCCGGGCTACGGATAAGGAATTGGAAGATCTTAGCCACTACCGGACCGAGCCATTGGCGCGAAAGCTGGAGCGCTCTGATTCTGATATTGCAGCCAGAGTGTACCGTGCGCTCTGTATGCGGATCGTCAATGCCGGCAAGAGCAAATATTACAACGCAGCGCTCGACCATATCGAGCATGCCAAGAAATGCTACACCAAAGCCGGTCTAAATGCCGATTGGCAGGTGGCGGTTGCCGATGTGCGCAATAGGCACTTTCGCAAGAAGGGATTTATGGCCGGGTTCGAGGATATCGTCGCCGGCGCACCCAAGCATGTCGAACCGCCCTTTCTGGAACGCGCAAAAGCACGTTGGCCAAGAAAATCGAAGAACAGATGAGGGGAACAACTCGCTGGTTCACTTTCTGGATGAATTACTGTGACATAATACGACAAGAGCTGTGACAAGCTGCAACATGGGCTGTCGAGGCAAGGCAAACCGGAAATGTAATTCAACGCTGCTTCCGCCTCATCGGGGGCGGCCTGATCTTTGATAACCCATTGATATTAAAGGTTTCCAGTTAACTGCGGGAGAAAGAGAACGGTTATGAAGAGGGTTGCACATGGGGAGCCAAAAATTTAAAGGCCAGGATAAAACCTGGCCTTTTATATTTGAAAATAGTATGTTAATTTTTTCAACTGCAAGGGGAAAAGGTACACTGGAATTACGACAAAGCTAGAAAGTCAGATGAGGGCGCTCATGTCGGTATATTTCCAAAACAAGGAGCATGTTGTCGTAGGGGTCATTTCGGACACTCATGGTCTTTTACTGCCGGCGGCCGTAAAAGCCCTTCACGGTGTTGATCTGATTATTCATGCCGGAGACATTGGCAATACCGGGGTTATGGATGAACTGAAATCCATGGCTCCGGTCGTGGCGGTCCGGGGCAACATGGACATGAGTGAAGACCTGAGGGAACTTCCCGAAACAGAGGCCATCCAGGTGGGCGATGTCCTGCTGTATATCATTCATGATATTCAGAATCTGGATATCGCTCCGTCGGAGGCTAATTTTAACGCCGTAATCTTTGGCCATCTCCATTATCCTTCTGTTACGGAACTCAACGGCGTGCTCTTTGTAAATCCCGGCAGTGCCGCACAGCCCCGCCAGAATTCTTCGGCGACGATGGCCTTACTCCATATCCGGGGAAATTCCATAAAAACACAGATCGTGGACATTGTTGATAGATCGGTGTCCAAAGAATAGATCCGGCATGGCGCATAAGAATTATGAAATCAGAAAAAGTCAAAATAAAAGTTGATGATGAGTATGTATCCGCGGTTGTTTCAACCCCTGATACTTTGAATGCGAACAGCAAGACCGGTATGATATTCGCCCATGGTGCCGGCAACGATATGAATCACCCCTTGCTGGTTTCTGTATCCGAGGGACTTGCCGAACAAGGCTTTATCACGCTGAGATTCAATTTTCCATACAAAGAAAAGGGAATAAAACGGCCCGATCCGCAAGGGAAGCTGATTCAAACATGGTTATGTGCATATGATTTCCTGAAAACCGAGTATACGTACAACATCCATACGGTCATTGCCGTTGGTAAATCCATGGGAGGTCGTGTGGCTTCCCAGATGGTTGCTGAAGGATTGATGGATGTGGATCGACTGATATTCCTGGGATATCCTCTGCATGCCCCGGGTAAAAAGGATAAGCTGAAGGATGCACATCTGTATCATATAAAAGTGCCGGTACTGTTCTTTGCGGGCACCAGAGATTCATTATGTAATTTAAGACGACTCAATAGCGTTCTGGATAAGCTGACATGCAAATGGGATTTGGAAATAGTTGACGGTGGGGATCATTCATTCAAACTGCTCAAGTCTGATCCACGGACTGAAGAGGATGTTCAGATCCAGGTATTCAGTAAGTGTCTGGATTGGTTGAAGACAGATTGATGCATAAGGTTTTCACCATAGCGTCTTAGCCCGGATATTTCACGAGTGCGAGGCGTTCATTTCGAAAATTTTCATGAAATATTCGGGTTAGAGGTATTTGAAAGAAGTAAACATGGTCATCAGACCCTCAGTTGGTGTGGCAGTTATCGTCATTAAAGATAATAAGGTGTTGCTGGGTAAAAGAAAAAACGCTCACGGAGCGGGAACTTGGGCATTCCCGGGTGGTCATTTAGAATTCAACGAGTCCATTGAAGAATGCGCCAAACGAGAAGTCTTTGAAGAGACAGGAATACACATCAAAAATATCAGGTACGGCACGTTTACAAATGATATTTTCCGAGAGGATCAAAAGCATTATGTTACCCTATTCGTTATTTCAGAATATGATGATGGCGATCTTGAGTTAAAAGAGCCCGGAAAATGTAAAAAATGGGAGTGGTTTTTTTGGAATGAGTTGCCGGAGCCAAGATTTTTACCTTTGAAAAATTTATTGAAGCAAAAACGGGCATGTTTACAAATAAAAAAATCGACCGCTGGTTTGGGATGACTTGTTCAGCTTAATAGCCAAATATCACTCTGCTCCAAAATAGCCTCGACTATTTTGGAGTTTTGGTTAATATAGCCACATGCGTTATATCGCTCCATATATTCTTGAAGATTTAAACAAAAAATGGCACAAACCTTGTCACAAATCTGTCGTAAAAATCATTTTCCATTTTTTAGTCTATAAATAATTCGTTGGGTTTCTTTTTCTGAATCTGTCTTATCCTGTATCCTGACTTACCCTGCGATAGAGGACCGGTCGGCTTTTTTTCTCCACTTTGTCCTCATCCACGGCACGCCTTAACCAGTCATCCAACTGAACTTTGCGTACTTCGAGTTCTTCGGCCAGATCTTTGGGTGATCGCCAATCCTCCATTGCTCCCATAAGTAGCGGAAGTATTGCTTCATAAACACTGGTAGTAGCTTTTACGGTTGCAGGTTTCTGAGATGGGTCGGTATCGGCAATCAAATCGGATGGTTCTGAATATGTTTCTAAACCTTCTTTTATGGCAGCAACCGCCGGTTTTTCTGCATACGGTTCACCAAAAAGAGACATCTGCCTTCTCGATGGCTGGCGGTGGACTGCCCTTGACTCCTGTAGAAACATGGTCAAATTTTCTTTCAATGGCGGTTTTGGAAACGGCCGGGCCCCAAGTTCTAATAGGGCATGGTTACCCTCGGGTATGCCTTCTTCATGACGTACGAATACGGGGCGCGCACCGTCTCGCCTCAGTTCTTCAGTTGCTCCGGCCCAGGTACCCCCCTTTTTTTTTGCAGCGCTGACGACCAATGCAAAATCCGCCAGCGCATAGATATACTTGTTTCTTGTCATGGCATTACCTACGTTAAAACGGGCGTCCGGGAAAAAAGGTGAAACCAGAACCAGCCGTTTTTCACGAATTCCAGCTCGATACTTACCGGCCACGGCCGCTTTTATCAGGCTGTCGGATAAAACTCCCACAACGGTTCCTCCTGCTTCTAAAGCCGAGAGCATAGCTATTTGATCCACGCCACGGGCACCGCCCGAAACAATCTGTATCCCCTTTCGTGCGCTTTCTTCTACAACCTTGCGAGTAAACGTTTCTCCTGGAGTGTCAATGTTCCGTGAACCAACTACGGCCAAACCGCCCCGTAGTAGCAGGTCAATGTCACCCACACCGTATAAGACCGCAGGTGCATACTTTTTAAGGTGCTGCTTAAGGCGTTCCGGGTAAAATGCATCACTGCGACAAATT
This sequence comes from uncultured Desulfobacteraceae bacterium, assembly GCA_964492995.1. Taxonomy (GTDB): domain Bacteria; phylum Desulfobacterota; class Desulfobacteria; order Desulfobacterales; family UBA11574; genus S5133MH16. The sequence continues at coordinate 9,001 of CAZBOB010000066.1, forward strand.
ATCCAAATACCGTTATTGGTCCATTTTTCGACGGCTAAAGCCATGGCTGCTCCCCGCGAAAGCAATATTTTCATTCTCGCCACATCTATTCCTGACGGAAATGTTTCCAATAGACGGCTGCCAGCATTTGTTAGCAAGTCTCCAGGCCTTGCATGACGGTCTATCATCAATTCCGCCAATTGATTATATTCACGCAAACTAAAGGGTTTCACAGCGTTGCCCATATCTTTCTTGCCAAAACGACTACATAAAAGCAAAATGGCCTTGGCATCATTGGTAAGCTCTTTAATATTCATATCCACTTTCTTATCTTCCTCGAGGCGAACTTACTGCCAAAACAATCGGAAACACCGCCGGACATCCGGTCTCGCGTAGCAGTGCAGCAATTACAGTTAATGTCCAACCCGAATCCACCATATCATCCATCAGAAGAACCGGCTCTTTTGGCATTTCAGCAACCTTGACTTCAAAGGCACCGTCCAAATTACGTGCCTGCTGAAAACTGTTTTGCATCTCCTTTTGGGGACGATTCGATTTGATCTTTTTTACACATGACATAAAAGGAATTCCGAGTTGCGCAGCCAACCGGGCGGCAAAATCGGGTACAAGTTCGGGATTGTCCAAAGATGGTACACAGGTCATCCAGGTTGATTGCGGTTCGGGAGTCCAAATGCTGATCATCTGAAGGCAACCATCGATCAGTTCGTCGGAAAAGTGTCTGTCTCGGTATTTCCCATCTCGAACCATTTGTCCCCAGCCGGCATCCCCCCATAGAGACAGAGCGCGGCCTTCTTCAGCCATCAAATCATAGGGTATTCTGCCCGAAAAACTGTAACTGAGAAATGCCCCCTTAGGCCATTGCTTTCTCGGTTGGATTGTTTGATGGCTGCGGCGCAAGTAAATGGCTGCCGTATTGGCCAACTCCGGGCTTGCGATTTCAGGTAACAGCGGTTTTCCTATACAATTGGCGCAACGGCCGCAGGATTCGGCGTGCGGGTCGTCCAACGCACGGGAAAGAAATTGCATCAGACATTCTTTAGTCTGCATATAGTCGCGCATTTCCTTCTGCTCCGCACGCCTTAAGGCACATAACTGTTCGATGGTCTCCTGATCCAACGTATAGTCAATGGGGGTGGTGTACCACCGGGTAACCTGCTTTATCACTGGTGAGGGTGATTCCACTGAAAGAAATTTGATAGTTTTCACAATATCACCATAGCGCAAATTGATTTGCTGCTGTAACATGGGAACCGAAAGTCCATCTTCGGACCGGTTCAAAGCATCCAGAACCCGCTCCACATGTGCCTGTGGCGGAAACGCGGTACGAATGAAAAAATCGGTGATCTCATCATCCTCGTGTCCGCTGAGCAGAATCCCATAAGCTTCATCCACAGCCCGGCCGGCGCGCCCGACCTGCTGGTAGTAATGCACCACCGATCCGGGCCGCTGATAGTGGATAACAAATCCCAAATCCGGTTTATCAAACCCCATACCAAGGGCCACGGTAGCTACCAGCGCCTTGATTTGATTTTTCAACAATCGATCTTCCAGTTCTTCGCGATTTTCAGCATCGGAATAATAAGCTCGGGCATCTATCCGGTTTTGTCGCAGCCACTCGGCAACCCTTTCTGCGTCCCTGATGGTCAAGGTGTAAATAATGCCGCTTCCGGGAATCTGTGGCAACTGCTCGGCCAGCCAGGCCATACGCTCAGCCGGGCTGGACATCCAGATGTTTTGTAGTTTTAAAGACCGGCGAACCAGCGGTCCGCGCTGGGTCTTCAGATCACCAAGTTGCATTGCCACGTCGTTGACCACGCGGTCGTTGGCAGTAGCCGTTGTGGCCAGCACCGGGATGTTCGGCGGCAAGGCGTTCAGCACGCGGACAATACGACGATAATCGGGCCGAAAATCATGTCCCCAATCGGAAATGCAGTGGGCCTCATCCACTACGAACAGCCCCACCCGTCCTGCCACCGGAATCAGTATATCTTCCCGAAAAGCGTCATTTGCCAACCGTTCCGGCGAGATCAGCAGGATATCCACCGCGTTGTTTAGAATTTGTTCCTGAACGTCCTCCCACTCATCCGGGTTTGTGGAGTTGATGCTGGCAGCCCGTATACCGATTCGTTCAGCAGCCTGGATTTGATTGCGCATCAGGGCCAGCAGCGGTGATATCAACAGTGTAAAACCTCCGCCTACATCCCGGAGCATACGGGTGGCCAAAAAATAGACCATGCTTTTGCCCCATCCGGTTCGCTGCACCACCAGCATCCGATTGCTGTGGAGTATAGCCTCGATGCATTCCCACTGGCCGTCACGAAAATCGGCCTTTGGATTATCCAGCGCAATACAAAGTAGTTTTTTGGCTTTTTCTTTCATTCGGTTCAATACGATTTAGAGTCTTTATCAGCTTCGCTTCTTTCGCGTTTTTGTCTTCTTTGGTTCGATTTCGCACAAATGTTCCAGATCGTGTGCGATGGCGATAGAGAGGTCGGTTTTGCACTTTTCACGAACTCGGTCCGGCCAGATACTGTATGCCAGATGCGCCCAATCGTACTAACCGGTTTCCAGATTTTCCCAACAGGCTTTAAGATCATTTTGCCAGTTAAATGGTGAGGGAAATGGTATCGCGTCTTGAATTGTGGATAAGACACCGCTATTCACTATTCAAAATTTGCCACCATTTCTCTGAACATATTCAGCAAATTTATCTCTGATACCAGAACCTATGGAAGTAACAATATTGTTGTATGTGTGAGCTAAAGTATCAACTTGTTCTCTTATGTTTTTTTGCATAACATTAATATTAAATAGTCGGCGTGGTTTTATTTCGTATATGTTGGAGATATCCAATAAAATGGAACCGTTTAGATTCGTGTGCTCTCCATTACTGATCTGCAATTTGTTTCTTTTGCAGATATCATCATACAGAAATAAAATATTTAAATAGTACAAGAATTAATTAAATCTGTATTCAATGATAGTAAATATTGAAGTAATTATAACCTTGTCCCTATTTTCCATTCTCCATTTTCACGGCAGCTGAAAACGTCTGTGGTTGTACCAAAGTGAAAGCCTCAGAGAATTTCCTTATAACCTGTATGTTTTTTCCAACGCTTGCAAGTACTCGATTATTTTTCTAATGCTTTCAACGGTACTGGTTTCCTCAACTGTGTGATAATTAATAGAAGGGAACTGCACAGTAGCACCTTGGAATACATGATCTGATTGACTAATAAGTCTTCCGATTTCGGTGATAGTTTTTGTTTTACTATCATCTGGACTCTTAGTTTTTAGATAATATCTTACTTTGCATTTCTTGCCAACGTCGATTAATTTATTAACGAAATCCTTTCCAAAGTCGGCCTTGTCGTCAGATACTCCAAATACAATGTCAACATCATTCAAGTCTATCTGACCCTCTACACTGGTCGTATCTAAAACAATAATATTATCGTATTTGAATTTCCCCAGAAAATCATCTATATACGTCCAACTCATACCGATTTCTTCCTCAGTTGTGAATAGAATCGAAAACCTGGATTGATATTTTAGGAGTAGGTATCCAACATAAAGAGACAGTACATTGTCAATTTGACCAATGATTGTATCTCCGACTACATGAATATCAGGCATGTATGCTATAGGTAAAGGGAATGATTTATCATGCCAATCAATCCCACTTATACTAAAAATCATTTTGTTATTTGAGTCGATTTGACAATCAAAAACAGTTCCTTCACCAAAAACCTTTCCACTTTCGGGATCATACACGCGGACATCTCTGTTCCTAAACCTGTTACCAAAAACGATGTTGGGCTTGTATTTCTTGGCGTAATTCTCATATCCGTAATAGTTTGAGTAAGTAATCATTTCTCCAGTATTAACGAGACCCAATCTATCAATATGAATTGTTAAAAGAATCTTGTTGCTTTTGTTTTTGGAGATGAAAGCAACATATCTATCGGTAACAAGTCTTTCATGGTTTGCCGCATAAAAATATCTGCTAATATACTTGAGCATAGGCTTTTCAAAGCATGTAACACTAGGGATAGACGCTAACTTAGATATTTTTCTTCGGCCTATCATTTTTCCTCCAACCATTTTGGATAACTAATTTCGTAGTTGATATCTATTAGATATCAAACTTGGACTGTAAGTATCAAATCGTGATTGTTTCTCAGATATCCATTCCTGATCTCAGCTCTGGTGTTTGCTGTGATCTATTGAGATTATCTCATCCAATTTCAGTGGCAAGGAGTTTCGTATTTAGTCCGGCTTTTTTGTTAAATTCTTGTTTAATACACGTTTTCAGATACACCAAGCCAAACTTACCGGAAATGGCCTCGTTAATCCTTAAAAGGATATCATCGCCGGAAAGTGTAAGAATATGCTCATTGTTTCTTACAATAATAGGGGTGTTATCTCCTGCCTTTATTTTTTGTAAAAGCACATCTTGAGCGTCTTGGAATATTGACAGATCTAGTGTCTGCTCATTGTTTGTCCATCGATAATTAATAAGTGTCCTGAAATTAAACCTTGTTTCGGTATAGGCTGCAAAATAATTGAGGATGCTTTCGGAGAGCTTGTTTGCTTTTTGTTTGTTGTCCGTGGCCATTTTATTCTTTTATTTAAAAATAATTATAAAAAGACGAAACCCCTTATCTCTTTATGGAGTTAAGGGGTTCCTTTTTATCATACAAACCTCCACCGGTTATGGTTTAAGTGAATGCTATGAACATTTTGCAAACAATTAATCCATAATAAAAAAATAGTCAAGGATACTCATAAATTAGCTTGTATAACCCGGACGCTGTGAGCAGGCAGCACTCTTATTCCTTTTTTTTCATAATCCTTGGTGTCTTCGTGTCTTTGTGGCTGAACGTTTAAATCTTTTTTATTCTTAAATTAAGCTCGTCGAGCTGGGCCTTGATGGCTTGAGCAGGGGCATTGGTCAGCAGGCATGCCGCTTTCTGAGTTTTTGGGAAGGCGATGACGTCCCGGATGGAAGGCTGTGCGCACAAAATCATTACCAGTCGGTCAAAACCGATGGCTATCCCGCCGTGGGGGGGGGCTCCGGACTCGAGAGCCGAAAGCAGAAATCCGAATTTTTCCTCATAGGTTGCCCGATCCATTCCCAGTGCTGCAAACACCCTTTCCTGCAATTTTCTTTCATGAATACGGATGCTCCCTCCGCCGATCTCCGAACCGTTTAACACCAGGTCATACGCCTTGGATCTGACGGAAAGCGGGTCTTTCTCCAGCAGGTCATAATCCTCTTCCAGAGGAGCCGTAAAAGGATGGTGCAACGCCTGGTTCCGTTTTTCGTTTTCATCAAACTCCAGCAGTGGAAAACGGGTAATCCAGACAAAGCTGAATGTGTCTTCATCTACCATGCCGAGTTTTTTCCCCAGAAAGTTTCGAAGATTTCCCAGGGCCTCGTTGGTGACCTTGGGCTGGTCGGCCACAAAAAAGACAAGATCGCCGGGCTGCATATCAATGCGCTTTGCAAGCGCCTGTTTTTCATCGTCGGTGAAGAATTTCGCGATCGGCGATTGCCAGGAATCTTCACGCATCTTGATCCATGCCAGGCCTTTGGCTCTGTAAATGGAGACAAATTCGGTCAAATCGTCTATCTCTTTGCGTGTAAAATTGATGCACCCCTTGGCATTAAGCGCTTTGACGATGCCCCCCTTTTTAACAACATCAGAAAAGAGTTTGAAACCCGCGTCCTGCACAATGTCCGAAATATCCGCGAGTTCCAGTGCAAACCGAATATCGGGTTTGTCCAGCCCAAAACGGCCAACGGTATCATCATAGGAAAGGCGCTCAAAGGGGGTTTTAAGGTCCACGTCCAGAGCATCCCTGAAGAGGTTGACCATCATGTTCTCTGTAAGGTCCATCACATCGTCTTCTCCGACGAAGGACATTTCCAAATCGATCTGGGTAAACTCCGGCTGGCGGTCCGCCCTGAGGTCTTCGTCCCTGTAACACTTTACAATCTGGTAATACCGGTCAAACCCGGACATCATCAGCAGTTGTTTGAAGATCTGTGGGGACTGGGGCAAGGCGTAAAACAGACCCGGGTTCACCCGGCTGGGCACCAGATAGTCCCTTGCACCTTCGGGTGTGCTTCGGGTAAGCACCGGCGTTTCAATATCGATAAACCCGAGATTGTTCAAATATTGTCTGATGGAAGCGGCAGCCACGTGCCTTTTGATGATGTTTTTTTGCAAAAGGGGGCGCCGCAGATCGATGTGACGGAATTTCAGCCGAATATTTTCCGAAACATCCAGGTTGTCCTCAATCATAAACGGCGGGGTTTCAGCCACATTTAATATTTTAAGTTCCGTGGCAAAGACTTCTATCTCACCGGTTTTCAATTTGGGATTGGTCATGCCTTGTAGTCTTTTTTCGACGTTCCCCCGAATGCCAATCACATATTCACTTCGAATGGCATGGGCTTTTTTATGGACTTTAGGGCTGACTTCAGGGTTGAAAACAACCTGCGTAATCCCTTCCCTGTCGCGCAGGTCCACGAAAATCACTCCTCCGTGATCCCTTCGGCGCTGCACCCAACCCATGAGCACCACTTCCGTACCTACATGGTCTGCTCCGAGGTCGCAGCAGGTATGGGTTTTTCTCATATCTCCAAGTTTATCTGACAATGAAATAACTCCTTTCAACCTAAAAGTGCCTAACCCGGAAAAGCCCGCCCTCCTGCCAAACGGAGTAAGGCGGACGGGCCGGAACCAAAAATATTTGCCACAAAGGCACTAAGACACGAAGGATTTTATTTTGTTATTCTTTCTTAGTGTCTTGGTGCCTTTGTGGCGAGAAGAAAATCGTCCTCGCCAAAGGCGAGTTCCACACTTAATTTTTTATATCGTTAATTTTGCTTTTATATTTTCCACAACATGTTCGATAGGAATTGTTACCTGTTCTTTTGTGGTCATATTACGCAAGATAACCGATCCTTGTTTAATCTCATTATCGCCGACGATCAGAACATGTGTTGCACCCAGCCTGTCTGCCCGTTTCATCTGGCTTTTTAAACTTTTATCGCCAAAATCCATCTCGGTTTTAATCCCCTCAAGGCATAACGCAGATTTCCATTCATAGGCAAGAGACTGGCTTCTTTCACCCAGTGCGGCCAAATAAATATCCGGCGTTTTGATAAAATCATTATGATTAAGTCCTGTAATTTCCGCCAGCCTGTCAAAACCGATGGCAAAACCGGTTGCCGGGGTATCGGGTCCGCCAAGGGCCTTAACCAGGCCATCGTATCTGCCACCGCCTGCCACAGCACTCTGGGCGCCTAATGAGCCGGTCTGAATTTCGAAAGTGGTTCGGGTATAATAGTCAAGGCCCCGGACCAGCCTTTTATCGATGGTAAATGGGATCTTGATGGCGTCAAGGGCTGTCTTGACGGTTTCAAAGTGTTGGCTACATGCCGGACATAAATAATCCAGAATGGAAGGTGCATGCGCCATGGCCTTTCTGCAGGCAGGCACCTTGCAGTCGAGTACACGTAATGGATTCCGGTCTTTTCGCCGGACACAGTCTGAACAAAGATTTCCGGTGGAAGATGTCAGAAAATCGGAAAGTAAGGCTTTGAATTTTGGGCGACATTCCGGACAACCCAGCGAATTGATATGTGCTTCAACATCGGAAACAGACAGTCTTGAAAATAATGTTACCAGCAGAAAAATCAGCTCAACATCAACCAGCGGAGAATCCACCCCAAAAATTTCAGCATTGATCTGGTAAAACTGCCGGTATCTTCCCTTTTGGGGCCTCTCCCGCCGAAACATGGGGCCGATGGTAAAATATTTTTGGACCGGGTCCTTTGAATATAATTTGTGCTGGATGTAGGAACGACAAACAGATGCCGTTGCCTCTGGCCGCAGGGTGATTAGACTCCCTTTTCTATCCGGAAAGGTATACATTTCTTTTTCCACAATATCGGTATCTTCACCAATGCTCCTGGAAAACAATTCCGTACGTTCCATAATCGGAATACGTATTTCCTTAAAACCGAAATCTTCAAAAAGAGACCTTGCGTTTTTTTCGATATGCTGCCAGAGTTCTACTTCCCCGGGAAGGATATCTTTAAATCCTCTGATTAACTGTATCATCCTTTATTTTTTTTCCCAGCGCAAAAGTTCGGTTACCTTGCTCAGGGTGCTTCCTTCTTTGATTTCTTCCCGGATGCGGTTTTCCTTCTCAAGCACGTCCATGCTCCGGTTTGCATACTCCACTGCAATGGCACGCGGCAGTACGACAACGCCATCATTGTCACCCAACAGCCAGTCTCCGGGTTCTATGCGCATATTGCCCACCGTAACCGGCACGCCGATCTCTCCGAATCCTTTGGGCTCTCCTGCATTGGGCATGACAAGTCTGCTGAAAGCCGGAAATTGCAGATCTATGATTTCCGGACTGTCTCTCAGAGCGCCGTCAATGACCACCCCGGCCAGGCCCTTCTGCACGGCCGAATGGGTTGCCAGTTCTCCCCAGAGAGCCGGCCCTGCGCCGCCGGCGTCGATGACGATAACATCACCGGGTTCAGCCACATCAATGGCCTGAACCGGTTTGGCCCAATCTCCCGGATACGTTCTCACGGTAACTGCCCGACCCACCATTCGGATGCCGGGGAAAAGCGGTCGAATTCCTTGCAAAACTCCACCGCGGTGCAGGGCATCGGACAGATTAGGCGATGATACCAGTTCCAGAATTTCCTTTATTTGAGCTTCTCCCTTTCTCTTAAAAAGGGTGGTACTTATGCTCTTACCGGTATCGATTCCCCGGCGGATATCCCGGGTTGCCTGTTCAGGGTCCATAGCCTTGCTAATGGCGCCCCCCACAATGACTATAGAAGCACCGGCCTCCACCGCCTTGGCGGCGGTTTCAGAATTGATGCCTCCGGCCACTCCCACCGGAATTGTCAATGCCTGGGAGACCTGTCGTAAAATTTCGAAAGGATCTTTTCCTTCCATTTGTTCATCAATGGCGCAATGGACCGTTACAATGTCTGCGCCTAACTCCTCAACGAATTTGGCTCTTGACACCACATCTTTAACCGCTATCATATCGACGACAATTTTGGCGCCATAGTTCTTGCCTGCCTGGATACACTCCCGGATGGTCGCATCGCTGGATGCGCCAAGCACATCTACAATATTAGCACCCGCTTTGGCCGCAGTTTCAACCTCAGTTCGACCGGTATCCATAATTTTCATATCCGCCACAATGGTTTTATCAGGGTAAAGCTTGCGAAGTTCCCGGACGGCGTGGAGACCCTCGCTTTTGATGAGCGGCGTGCCTGCCTCAAGCCAGTCAGCTCCGCCGGCAATGCCGGCCTGGGCGTTTTTCAGAGCCCGTTTCAAATCTACAAAATCTAATGCCAACTGCAGGATTGGTTTCATGTTTCCTCCTTTATTCAATGACGGTATGTCGTGATGAAACGCTACCGACATCTTTTTTTCTTTTCTGGTAAATTTCCAGAACTATCGCCTCTAAGAAAAGAAAGGCAGATTGTTCAAACAGAGAGCCGGCCGTCTGCAATGAATGGGGCTCACCCTCACGGCAAAGCTTGGTGGTTCCGGGAATATGGATGCTCATATCAACAAGCGAGGCGATTCTAGATTCCATATTTCCCAAAATCCCGTAGGTTTTTGCGTGGTATTTTTTAGCACTTTTTACCGATTCTAAAGTCGACGGTGTCTCTCCTGATCCGCTCAGGACAATGAGCAAATCATCACGGGTAATGGCCGGAGTGATGGTTTCACCACAAAAATAAACAGTAAAGCCCAGATGCATCAGGCGCATACAAAAACAGCGAAGGATAAAACCGGCTCTTCCTTGTGCGGAGAAAAAAATGGATTTAGCATCCAATATACTCCGGATAAAATCTTGTGCGGCTTTATCACTCAGGCGTTGCACCAAGGACCGGTTTTCCTCCAGGACAGCCTCTATCATTTCCCGGATGGTGATCGTTTTACCATTTTTATAAATTGTCGACATCAGATGATGTTTCGTAATTTCTCTATAAGTTCTGGTGTATTAAATGATAATACTTAGGCCCCATAATTTATTGGGATGTTACAAAGTATAAATTTAACATATTGAAAAAACTTGCTGTTGAAATTCCAAAGTATGGCGAAATGGTTTCAGTGTGTCAAGAAAATATTAACCACTTCTGCATATGCCGTAAAATTGTTTTTGAGCCGAGAAGTCTTGACTTGCAAGGTCTTGTTGATTATATCTTTGTCACGTATTGTTATAGAGCCTTAATTTTGTGTGAGCCGGAAGCTTTCATATGCAAGGTAATAATTGAGAACTTTATGGAGGAAATATCGATGGATTTTAAATATCATCTCGAAAGCGCCTGGAAAATGACACTGCAGTATATTGCCCCCCTAATATTCATGACTCTTGCCATGATTGCCATAAGCGTCATTACGTTAGGTATTCTGGCGCCGGTAACAATGGCCGGCTATATGCACTCTATTCTGCTGCTGATAAGAGAGAGACGCGAGCCCAAGGTTCAGGATATTTTCTCACAAATGCGACTTTTTTTGCCCCTTTTATGCTTCGGTATTGTTGTCTTCATTATAACCATGATCGGAATGATGCTTCTTTTCCTGCCCGGAGTAGCGTTTTTGCTTGCGGTCTCATTCTGTTGCCTCTACATGCTACCGTTAATGACAGACAGAAATATGGGCCTCATTGATGCTGTCAAGCAAAGTTATTCAATGGTTACAAAAGAGTCTATTGTGGACCAAATAGTTGTTTTTATCCTATTTATAGGCATATGTGCGATTGGAAGCTCCGTATTTATAGGTTCTCTTTTTACCCAGCCTCTGGCAACAATCTTTCTGCTGTCAGTCTATGAAACGCTCGGAAAGGCAAAGCCTGCGACACCGCCTGGTCCGCCTCCCGCTCAACCACCCGTGACCGGAGAATAATTAAACGTCTCGGAAATTCTACAACTTTCCGAAAATAAAGGTTTTTTGATAATAACTTGTTGTTAAACATCTCAAACTCGTAGTGTCCATCCAGAAATGGTAGATTTTGGTTTCCGGCAAGGCCCGAGCGAGTTT
>CAZBOB010000067.1:0-19586 GCA_964492995.1 uncultured Desulfobacteraceae bacterium
TAACCTGCCACCGATCTTTGGCGGGTTAATCCTCAAAATACTCAATGTATTCCTGCCTGCCCCGTAGGTCCGGCAGATCGTACCGGGGTGGTTAAAATTTTCGCGTTGACTCGGGGCGTCCATGCCCCTCGCCCTTACGGGCAGCCTGAAAGCTGTCCAATTCTGCTATCCTGCAAAATTGCCCTTGGCCTTGAACAAAATTGGACATTTTTCAAAGGCCTCATAAAAAGAATTGGTGATAAATTTTCATTTTTACATTGAAAACCTGGTCCTCTGGGCGAGGATTTTTACTTGCAAAGTTGATCAACTCGTTTTAACAGAGTGGGTATCCGATTTTTTCCATGCATTTTAGCAATATATTGCTTGGCAACAGTCACATCAACGCCCTGAGCGGTTACATATAGGGGGCGTTTGCTCTTTCCTCGAAGCAGCTCGGCACTTTTTGGGGTATCCTTAAAAGGCTTTTTTGCCACACCAATAACCGTAACGCTACCCTCTAACGCGTTAAAAAGATGCGCACCCAACCCTGGCGCATCATCTGAACCCAAATAAACATATCCATCAACGATGATGCATTCTATCTCGGTGTCGAGTTCTTTTAACAGTGTCTTAATACAGGGCAACTCACGCTGATAAAACCGGCCGGGAATATATTCTTTCACTTTGGGAATAGAAACGACAATTTCTCTTATCGATTCTTTATCCGACCACTTCTCAAACATGACACCTGCAACCACAGCTTTATCTTCACGGTAATCTACATCTACAGCCAATATCATTTTCAGTACTACCTTACGATTTAATGCCGAACTTTCAAACTTCGAAGTTAGCGCAATTGGTAATGGCACCTTGTTGCAAGTATTGTAAACGCATGGGAAAATCTAAAACCATGCTATTCCCGAGAACTGACCGACTATTCCCCCTTATTTGCCATGGTATAAGTCATAAAGCCGCCGCTTAGGTTTCTGGATTTAAAACCGTTTTGAACTAGAATTCTGTGCCCTATATACCCCCGAAAGCCCACGGCACAAAAGGGAATATACGTCTTTTGCTTATCGAGTTCGGATAGTCTGCTTCGCAGTTCATCGATGGGAATATGCAAAGCGCCTGGGATCTTTCCCATTTGTTTCAGCTCCGATTTGGTGCGAAGATCGATTAAAATCGCACCATTTTTTTGAAGCGCGTCAAGTTCACTCCAATGGGTTATTTCCATATCCCCTTTTAGAATATTGGCAGCCACAAAGCCGGAAATGTTGACAGGGTCTTTTGCCGATGAATACGGCGGTGCATAAGCCAGTTCCAGTTCTTGCAGGTCGTAGACGGTCATTTCCGCCCGAATGGCGGTGGCAAGTACATCGATTCTCTTGTCTACACCCTTTTTGCCCACGATTTGAGCCCCCAGCACTTTACCGGTGCCCGGGGAAAAAAGAATTTTGATCGATGTTTGGGTAGCGCCCGGATAATAGCCGGCATGGGAGCCGGAATGAGTGTAGGAAACAAGATAGGGAATGTTGTGCTTTTTTAAAAATTTTTCGTTGGCGCCGGTAGATGCCGCGACCATATCGAACACTTTTACCACCGAACTCCCCAGCGTTCCGGTAAAGATCGACTTTCTGCCCAAAGCATTGTCTGCGGCAATCCGCGCCTGTTTATTGGCAGGGCCTGCCAGGGCGGTCAGTGTGGGAAAGCCCGTGACGAGATCTCTGACCTCGACCGCATCTCCCACGGCATAGATGTTCGGATCGGAAGTCCTCATGGTGTCATCAACCGCAATGCCGCCCGTAGGACCTATTTTCAGATCAGCCTGTTTGGCCAGTTTATTATCGGGTCTGATCCCTACGGAAAGCAGCACCATGTCACATTCAATTTCGCGTCCTTTCTGCGTGGAGACTAAAATCCGGTTACCCGCTTTTGAAAATGATTTTACGCCGTTTTCAAGCTCCAGTTCCACGTTTTTGGCGTCAAGATGTTCATGAATCAGGGCCGCCATCTCATAGTCCAGGGTTGGCAATACCTGGTCGAGCATCTCCACGATTGTGGTTTTAACGCCTCGCTCGGTCAGGTTTTCGGCCATCTCCAGGCCGATAAAGCCGCCGCCCACCGCAACCGCGCATCGGGGATTGCGCTCATCCACAATTTTTTTGATTCGGTCCGAATCGGGTACGTTTCGAAGGTGAAAAATATTTTCCAGTTCAATGCCCTCCAGAGGCGGCTTGATGGGTTCGGCCCCGGGAGATAAGATAAGCTTATCATAATTTTCCCAGTATGTTTTTCCCGTGGACTTATTTTTTATCTGCACCGCTTTTTCTTTAGCATTTATACCAATTACTTCGGAGAAGATACGCACATCGATGTTATAGCGTTGTTTGAATTCCTCCGGCGTGGCCAAAAGAAGGTCTTCGCGTTTTTCGATAACATTTCCGATGTAATAGGGAAGTCCGCAGTTGGCAAAGGAGATATATTCTCCCCGCTCGAAAATGAGGATTTCAGCATCTTCGCTCACTCTTCTGGCCCGAGCCGCTGCTGTAGCGCCTCCGGCAACTCCGCCGACGATAACCAGTTTGACACCCATATTTCTTTCCTCAAAAATAAAATGCGTTTATCAATTCTGTAAGATAGCAGTTGCTCAACCATCTTCAGACAGAAGGTGTATCCTATAAGATAGAAACATTATGGCCGAAATCCAAAAAAAAGTAAAGAATATGTTAAACAGTCAGGCCAAATGCTTATGGGTATTAATTACTGATAGAGGAAAGCATGTTTTCAATAAGTTCTTCCTATAAATTCTGAAAAAAAGACTTTTACATATTGACTTTCTGATTTTGTTCCTGCATTTTAAAACAAAGCGAGAATTATTAGGCATGAATTAACAACAAACAAAGGGGGGGACGCGGATGACAAAAGCTGAATTGGTTGAAAAGATGGCTAAAGATGCAGGTGTTACAAAGGTTGTGGCCAAAGCGGCATTGGAATCATTTCTTGACGGTGTTACAAAAAGCCTGAAGAAAAGAAACAGCAAGGTGACTTTAGTAGGTTTTGGGACATTCAGGAAGGTTTATCGAAAAACCCGAATGGGACGTAATCCACAGACAGGTGAAAAGATCAAGATTAAGGGCAAAAATACTGTTACGTTTAAGCCGGGAAAAAATCTCAAATAAATAATTTAAGCGTAGAATTTTTTATTGTCTTCTGCAGGGCAAATCCTTTTTCAGAGGGGGTTACCCTCGGGCGGCAAAGTTAGTAAAAATTCAAAAATCGGTGAAATCGCTGATCCGTTTGGGGAGCAGGAAGTGGATGTCTTCGTGCCGGATTCGGGAATGGTAATTGGTCCATTGAATTTAACGCTGGTTCATCAGGGCTATGCTGTTTTTCACATCACTTGTCTTAAAAATCCATGGCCAGTGAAACCTGTGCTGGTAAATTTTCACTCCGTAATCAATCAAGAATTGCAATAGTTATTCATGATGCATTGTTGACGAATCCACCGGCAGCGACATCCATTTTCGTGCTCCAACGTGAGGTGATGCCAATCAATAACCTGAAGGGGGTCCAGCAACGTCAGCGTATTTTGAGCGCCTCCTGCTATCCATGCTATGATTCTCCGCTATTCCGCCCTCAATGCCTCGATGGGATCCAGGTTAGCCGCCCGGTGGGCGGGCAAAACCCCGGCCAGTAAACCGATAAGAGCTGCCAGGATTTCAGCCAGAACCACGAACAACCACGGGGTGTGGGTGGGAAGGGCAGGCACGGTGGCCCCTAGAAGCCATGCCCCTCCGGCGCCGATTATCAGACCGGCCAAACCGCCGATGCTCGCCAACACAACGGCCTCGCTGATGAAAAGGGAAAGGATCTGACCTCGACCCGCGCCGATGGCGCGAAGCAACCCAATCTCAGCCCTTCTTTCATTCACACTAATCGTCATAATCGTGAGAATTCCCACACCCCCAACCAGAAGT
Organism: uncultured Desulfobacteraceae bacterium; assembly: GCA_964492995.1. Taxonomy (GTDB): domain Bacteria; phylum Desulfobacterota; class Desulfobacteria; order Desulfobacterales; family UBA11574; genus S5133MH16. The sequence continues at coordinate 3,957 of CAZBOB010000067.1, forward strand.
GAAATTCCTCCCAAAGCGCCCACTGCCAGGGTGAGGATGTTAAGTACGGAACCCAGTACATCCAGCATCTGTTCCTGGGTGGTAATGGTGAAATCTTCGGCTCCGTGCCGATCTATGAGCAGTGCTTTGACTCTTTTAACAATTTCATCCGAGCTGCTGCCGGCGGCATAAAGAAGATCAATTTCCATGAGGCTTTCCCGGTCGAACATGCCCAATGCTCTGTCCGTGGGGATGTAGACGGCGTCATCCAGGTCGAATCCAAGCATCTGTCCTTTTGATTCCATAACGCCGATGACCCGGTAGCGCTCTCCGCCGATGCGGATACGCCGGCCCAGGGGATTCACTGAGCCGAGAAGCTCATCTTTCACCGTGCTGCCCAGCACGGCAAAGGCGCGGGCCGTGCGGGGGTCGTCATCCGGGAGGAAACGGCCTATGGCTACCTTCATTTGCCAAACAGTGGGCACCTGAGAACCCACACCGAAGACGTAAGTTCTCCTGCTGCGCTTTCCGAATTCCACCGGTGCGTTCCCCTGGACAAAGGGAACCACACCGAGGATCTTGGGACTTCGTCCAAGGGCCAGCGCGTCATCAATGCTCAAGGGGCGGACATTGCTGATAATGGCTCCTGATATGCCGGCGGTCGTAGTTTTACCGGGCGAGACAGCGATAAGGTTGGTGCCGAATTGAGTGAACTCTGAGAGGACGAACTTGTGGATGCCTTCACCGATGGAGGTGAGCAGTACCACTGAAGCGATACCCACGGCAATGCCCAGGGCGGTGAGAAAACTGCGCATCCTTTGGCTGGATAAAGCGGCTATGGCCAGTTTTGCGGAGTCATTGATTAACATAAGTAAAATTCTTTCCTGAATCTTGCATGAAAATTAATGAGAATCTTTTTAACCCTTAATTGAAACGGCTTTAAATAACATCATGGCATCATACATTTTACCCAAATGGTAAATCGGATGATGATTTTTTTTTATCATCAATTTTCACCCCAAAGGGCGAGCCGGAGGCTTTCATCTGCTGCGTTATTAAGGGCTCGCAATAGCCAGACTATGGCTTCGCCCTTAAGTGCCTTACATATGAAAGCCTCCGACTCGTGCAAGATTCAAGTCTTTAAACTATCTGCGAGACAAAGCCTGCACCGGGTCGAGGCTTGCCGCCCGTCTTGCAGGCAGTACTCCGAATACCAGGCCCGTCAGAAGCGCAACAGAGACAGCCGCTACCAGGGCCCAGATGGGAGCCGTGATCGGAAACCTGGGAAACGCGTGCGCGAGACCCCAGTTCCCCAAAAATGCCAGAATGAGTCCGAAACCGGCACCGATGAGTGAGAGAATGGCGGATTCCGCCAGGAAAAGCCCAAGGATGTGCGTGCCCCGGGCGCCGATGGCCTTGAGAAGTCCGATCTCTGTGGTGCGCTGTGAAACAGCGATCAGCATAACGTTCATGATCAGAATACCGGCAACCGACAGGCTGATGGCGGCGATGCCCGCGACACTCAGGGTCATAGCCACGAGAATCCGATCAAAAGTGGAAAGCAGGGCATCCTGGGTTATGACAGTAACGTCGTCTTCGCCTTCATGCCGTTCGCGGATGGTGGCCAATACGGCTTTTTTGGCCTTGGGAATAGCCTCGCGGCCGTTGGCCTGCAACAAGATTCGGAAAAGTGCAGAGGTATTGAACAGGGCCTGGGCAGAGGCCACGGGTACAACCACCACATCCCCCATATCCAGTCCCAGAGATTGACCTTTTTTGGCCAGCACTCCGATGACCCGAAAGCGACGGTCGCCGATACGGACCCATTCGCCCAGGGGGGATTGATTCCCAAAGAGTTCTTTTTTGAGCTTGTATCCCATAACGCAGACCGCCAAGCCCCTTGAAGGGTCACCGGCGGGTATGAACCTTCCCTGGGCCATTGAAAGATGGCGGATTTCAAAGAGCTCAGCAGTGGAACCGAGAACGCTGACTTCCCGGTCTCGATGCTTCCAGGAGACCGGGGCGGATCCCACCGTGATCGGCGCCATACGGCGGATGGTGGAACTCCGGGTGAGAGACAGCGCGTCTTCCAGCGTAAGGTCTCGGGGGGTTTCTCCCAACAGCGGGGGAGGGCCGCCGGTTGTTTCAGACCGACCCGGCAATACAATTAAAAGGTAGGTGCCCAGAGAGGTAAACTCGTCGGTTACAAACCTGCGGGCGCCTTCTCCCAACGCGGTAAGAAGAATTACCGATGCCACACCGATCGCCATGGCAAGAATCATTAAAAGCGTCCGGGTCGGATAGCCCGACAGCGCTTTCCAACTGAATTGAATGACATCTACAGATTTCATTTTCTCATGAATCTCCGGTATCTGTTGAGATCTTTCCGTCTACCAGCTGCACTCTCCGGGAAGCCCGCTTACCTAAATCGGGATCATGGGTCACCATAATCAGAGTCATGCCTTTAGTGTGAAGGTCTTCGAGTATTTGGATGACTTCTATTCCCGAGGTCCGGTCCAAATTGCCGGTGGGCTCATCAGCAAGAATAATATCCGGCTGCATGATGGTGGCTCGAGCAATGGCAACGCGCTGACGCTGTCCGCCGGATAACTGGTCCGGACGATGTTTTGTACGGTCGCTGAGGCCAAGGGAAGAGAGGGCCGTCTGGACGCGGGATTTCCTTTCAGCAGGATCTACGCCGGCAAGAATCATGGGCAATTCCACGTTTTCAGCAGTGGTAAGTCGGGGTACCAGATGGAAGAACTGAAAGACAAAACCAATCTTGTGACGACGCACCGACGCCTGCTGATCGTCGGTCAACTCAGTTGTGTCCAGCTCTGACAAGCTGTAGACTCCCTTGTCCGGTCTGTCCAAAAGGCCAATAATATTGAGCAGGGTCGATTTTCCTGATCCCGAAGGACCCATGATGGCGACATATTCCCCTTGATGGACGGTAATGTTCACGTTGCTGAGTGCGTGAACCCTTTCGTCGCCCACCGGAAATATTCTCTCAATACCGGCTAAATGAATCATTGCCCCCCTTCAGATAAAACCGCCTTGGCGCCGTCTTTCATTCCAACGCGATCCAGATTGACCACAACCAGTTCGTCCGGTTTCAGACCGGAGATGACCTCGGTATAGTACCAATTGGAAATTCCGCTTTTAAAAGTGCGTTCCTTGATCACTTTAGTATCAGGAAGATAAACAAGTACTCGATTTCCCTCCAGCACGGCCTCGGTGGGGATGCGCAGCGTGTTCTCACGAACATCCAATATTATCTCGACATCCGCGCTATAACCTGCCAGCATTTGCCGGATGTCACTCGGTATGTTGAATTTCACCTCCACGTCCACGGTGCGGGCCTGTTTTTCACGGTCCAGCACATAGGGAGCAATCCGGCGGACCTTGCCTGCAAAGCGGCGATCGCCGAAGGCGTCCAGGCTCACCCGGGAATTCATGCCGGGTTCAATATTAGGAACATCGACCTCATCGATGGGAGCGGTGACATAAAAGCACGTATTGTCAATAAGATCCACTACCGGCGGGGTTGCGATGCCGAGGGGCGACGGTGTTACGTATTCGCTCAGTTCGCCGTTGATCTCCGCGACCACACCATTAAAAGGGGCGATAAGCCGGGTTCGATCCAGGGTCGCTTTGGCCACGCCTATGCGAGCCTCACTCATAAGGGCGGATGCCTTTGCTGCTTCGCAATCCGCCCTCAGGGCTTTGGCCTCGGTGACGGCCTTGTCTGCTTTCTCTTCCGAAGTTGCTCCTGTTTTGCGAAGGTTTACAATACGGTTCGCTTCCCGCTGCGCCACATCAGCGTTCAAACATGCTGCTCTTGCGCGTGCGCGTGCAGCCTCGGCTTCGCTAACCACCAATCTAACTTCTGCAGCCAAATCTTGGTTCCAGATTTCGAGGAGAAGGTCTCCGCTCTTCACCGTGTCTCCCTCACGAACGGGGAGTTTTGCAATTTGACCTCCGATACTTGGAGAGAGCTTGGCCCGCCGGCAGGCTTTCACGGTTCCCGCACGCGTATTTGCTACCGTTCGTTCTACGATGCCCAGATCCACGAACTTGACTACCACTTGGACAGGATCCGGTCGAGTGAGATACCATACGGTAACGGCAGCGGATGCAATGATTAGCACCGGAATAAACCATCGGATATATCGGCGACTCATCACGTCACTCCTTATCTCAGCATATCTGTTGGCAAGAAATCGCTCAACTTAGTTAGTGTCCATCCATAAATGGTCTTTTTGCCCAATCTCAGCGTTATATTCAAAAAATAATCCTCGGAATATTAAACATATGCCTGTGGTTATTTTTTTCACATGCCTTGATCTTGAACAAAAATCCTCATTTATGGATGGACACTAGTCAGTGCCCGAACGAAAACTGTCTTTTTCGCCAATATCTGCGTCAGACTCAAATTTTAACCCGCCACCGAACTTTGGTGGGTTAATCCTCGAAATACTCAATGTATGTCTGTGGTTAAAATTTTCGTCTTTCTTGATCTTAACGAAAAATCCTAGTTTTCGTTCGGGCACTAGTTACATGAAAATTAATAAAAGCCTCCGACTCGCGCAAAATTCAGGTGCCAAATCATAAATGGGTTGTTTACATTTAAGGGATTAGTAAAAAATTGTGGGTATGTCAATAAAGAGGAGGCTGGCCAGATGGGGTATCCTCGGTTTTCCCATGGGGTGAACAAAATGGAATTTTTTTAATAAATTTATATCTCATTTATAGAAGAGATATTAAAATGCATCTAAATCTACTAAACTGCATAATAAATCAAAACATAAAATATTTTTCCATTTTGTTTATGATCAGTTAGGGTTGTAGATTTCTCGTACAACATTCGTAAACCAAGGTGGTCTCTGGAGCACCACGTAAATGAGAATCACTCCGAGAATCGGAATCGGGATTACCACATCAATGATTCCTAAAAATATCAGAATAAGGAGAGATTTTGTTTTAATACTCATAGGATAGACCTTCCTTGTGGTCTTTATTTTTACATTGAAAACCTGGTCCTCTGGCCCAGGATTTTTATTGTAACGTATAAAACTTTAAAGATAACCCTATTGAGTCACTATCAATAAGGCTAACTGAATTCAATAAGTTTTTGAGGGCGGTTTCGCGTCACATCTTAATAAAAAAAAGACACTCGTTAACGGGCTATAGAAATTTATAATTTGATGCCCGTTCATTAATTCGCCGTGAGCTTTTTTATTTTGTTACATAGTCTCTTGTGATAACATGGAGCTAAAAAAGGCCTTAGTTTGTAAATGAAATGGCGAGGTTTTATTTCGGGAGACAGTCAACATCAATAAACGAGAGGATTTTATGAGCACACTTATTGATTTTTCCATCTTTCCGGTGGACAAGGGCGAAAGTGTTAGCCCATATGTCGCCAGGGTTATGACAATTATCAAAGACAGCGGTTTGCAATATAAGCTCGGCCCCATGGGCACGACTATAGAGGGGGAGTGGGACGAGCTTATGGCTATGGTTACGAGCTGTTTTAAAGAACTGAAGAAAGACTGCGGCAGGATATATATGTCCATCAAAGTCGATTACAGGGAAGTCGGCTCCAACCGCATCGTCAGTAAGGTGAAATCGGTGGGCGGGTCAATTTAATCATCTTATTCCCCAGAAATTGAACATATCGGAATTTCCACAACTGAGGCTTTGTTAGTCTAGTGCCTATCCATAAATCAGGATTTTTGTTCAAGATCAAGGCATGCGAAAAAAATAACCGCAGGCATATATTTAATATTCCGAGGATTATTTTTTGAGCATAACGCAGAGATTAGGCAAAAAGACCATTTATGGAATGGACACTAGTCTAAATCGAATCGATCATTGGGGAGATCAGCGATCCGTCGAAGGCGTTGGTAAAAGCGTAAGGGAACTGACGGTATTTTTTACAGAATGTAAAATTTTACATCTACGTTCCGCTGATTTTTACCTGAGATATCATGAGTTCCCATTTATAAAGAAAAATAATTGCTTGAAAATATAATAGAAAAATTAATGTTCGTTCTTTACGTTTTTTTTGGAACACATTTTGCATAATTAAAATTTACAGCCAAACAGCAATGACTTCGGTTAACTGAGCTTAAAAATTTAAATTTTAACATGGTTCATAATGAACCAGCATTACAAATACCACAATGTGTATTTAAAGCCACAGAGAGTCATTAAAGTAATCTATTGATTTTTTTTAAAAAATTCAATATTTAATTTGTTGGTAAATTCTTTTTAAAGAAATTTCGTCGTCGGGGGGTTGCAATCCATAAACAAGAAATTATGTTATACAAAATTCAATAAGTGGAAGGGAATTTCTGCCGGGTTCCAACCGATTAATCTATTATAGTGTTTCGTTTTTTGACAAATTGCTGTGTGCCTCAAGGCCTGAAAGAGGGCATTCACAAGAAATATATAGAGAGAGATTAAGGATATGAAAAAATTATACATTTTTATACTGGTACTTTTGTTGACGGCATCGTGGCCAAACCATGACAAAGAAGTTTACGCCTTTGATACCACTGCCACGGAATATTTCAACCTGGGACTAAAAAGCTCGATGGTCTATAAAAAGATCGATTATTTTTCCAAAGCCCTGGAGTTGAACCCGAGACTTGCGCCTGCCTATGAAAAACGAGGATTGCATTATTATTTTCAGGAAAAATACGATAAAGTAATTGAGGATTTTACCCATTATATCCGACTGGTCCCCAATAAAGCTGATGCCTACCGGATGCTGGGTATGGCTTATCTCAAAATCGGCAATTATGAAAAGGCAATTGCCAACTTCGACAGAGCGATCAATTTGGCGCCGGAAATGAGCTCAGCCTTTGGTTACCGGGCGGAGGCCTTTCGGCTGAATTTTCAAATAAACGAAGCCATTGAGGACGCCAACAGGGCCATTGGGTTAGAAAGTGATCTGCAAATTTTATCCGACATTTATAGAACCAGGGCCAAGGCATACCAGGAATTGGGTGAAGAAATATCGGCCAACGCCGATTTCAAAAAGGCCGCAGACATCGATCCCAGGTATGTCCTTTACCGCTATTTGTCAGGGTATGTCGACCTTCAAGACATAAGAAAAGCAGGCCTATTATATATGATCGGAATGGCCTTTGTGCTTATTTTCGGCCTTAAACTAAAGCCTCCCAGAAAAGACGAATAACCCGGTTTGTTCACCCTGTAACGCTTTTTACCCTTTTCCGAATTTGGGGGCTACCCGGTGAGACCAATTTGATCAGGGTGATCTCTGAAGGTGCGCCGACACGAACGGGTGGTCCCCAGTAGCCGGTGCCTCGACTCACATAGATATGCGTGTTCTTGTACTTATGAAGACCTGATACAAAAGGCTGATTCAAGCCCACGATTAAATTCCAGGGAAAAAATTGGCCGCCATGGGTATGCCCGGATATCTGCAAATCAAAACCGGCCCTTGCGGCATCAAATATACTTTTGGGCTGGTGGGCCAGCAGTATCTTTACGTCCGCCGCCGGAGCGCCTGCAACCGCTTTAACCGGGTCAGATCGGTGACTTTGTAAAAAATTACCCCCGCGATAATCGGTTACGCCTGCCAGAAGCAAGCTTCCCTGACCGCGGTTAATCATACGGTATTCATTCAATAAAATGGAAAACCCAAGGCGCTTTATTTGGGTTACCCAATCAATTACGCCGAAATAATATTCATGATTGCCGGTGACAAAGAAGTTGCCTCGAGCAGATTGGATATTTTTCAGAGGCTCCACGTCGTCGGATAGCTGGCTTATTGTTCCATCTGCTAAATCGCCCGTCAGTGCGAAGATATCAGCATTCAGTCTGTTGACTATCTCAACAACTTTTTCTACATAGTGACGCCGAATAGTAGGACTGACATGCAGGTCTGTTACCTGAACGATTCTAAAACCATCAAAATCTTCCGGCAGTGCGGTGATCGGAATTTGCACTTCCTTTACTTCAGGCACCCTTTTTGCTTCTATAATACCATATCCGGTAGTCAGGGAGGCCGTTGCCATAATACCATAATTCATGGAATTCACAAGGAAGCCTCTGCGAGATGGATTTTCAGGAATGGCTGGGTCGGGCCTTTTATGGGGTTGCACGGGTAAAATTCGCTTAAGCTTATTCAAAAAAGCGGCCGGCAAACAGAGAACATCGCGTATGACAAGGAACGTAAAGATAAAACTTAAGAAACCAAGCCCCAGATATCCGGTCCATACCAGGATATCTATGCCTTCGTTATTCATCCCATACCTGCGGAGCATAATGGTAATAGGGGATATAAATAAAATGACGACTATCCCTGTAGCCACGGCAAGGTTACGGATTCGACTGAGAGATGTCATTCCCAAAAGGCGCCGGGTGATATAAAAGGCTACCAATCCCGAAAAAATAAAAAAGATGCTCAAAAACAATAACAATTTCATTTTGTATTTTGAAATAACCGAGATCAGCGATTCGGTTTGCCGCTTACGATGATATTATGGAGTGCACCAAGTTTTTTTTGAAAAAGATAACGGTCTGGTCTCTATGTTTTTAGTTCAAGCAGGCAGGTTATTTAAAGCGCTTTAGCAAATTCTTTGCCGGCCTGATATACTTCTTCAAGATATTCCGGGTGCTTTAAAACATCATCCTCAAAGTCCAGGCTGCGATATAAAAGTGATCGCCAAAGCTCCATGTCTAAAACATCAAAAAAGTATTTGATTGTCAAAAGCGTTCCTTCAAAAAGTTTTTTACCTTTAGTGGCGCCGGCTGAAATGAAAAGGCCCTTTCGTATGGGCTTCCATTGGCCATAAGGGACCTTATCAATCCAGTATTTTTTAACCCAAAGTGATTGACAACGATCCATTAATATTTTCGTGTGGGCACTGACCGTATAAAAAAATATGGGACTGGCAAGCATCAATCCTTGAGCGGACAGAATTTGGTCAATAACCTGATGAAAATCATCTTTGATGACGCATTTCCCTTCCTTTTTACAACCATAAATCTCAAGACAGGGCGACATCTTCAAGTCTCTTAGACTGATTTCATTGACTTCGGCGCCGGCATCAACAGCTCCGCTAACGGCGCGTTTGAGCAAGGTTGCAGTATTTCCTTGTCGTCTGGGACTGCCATAAATAGCTATGATTTGAGCCATCTTATCTCCTTTAGTAAAAGAACTCACATGGAAGCTTAAAAATCATTGCCGGTTCTATTGGCGTTATATCATATTAAAACCTTTTTAAGATTGCAAGATTTTCGGTTAACCGATCGAAATTAATAGAGGCCCACGAGCTTATGTCCGTGGGCGTCTGCTTAAGAGTTTGCTGTAGATTTATCGTTGACCTTTGAAATTGAAATGGTTGGCATCAGCAGTTGTCAGCTTGTTTTCAGCGGCATTCTTAGGGCTCACTCAAAAATAACTTCACATTTTGGATGCCGATGCATCCCAACTGGCTGCGTTACGAAAACTCGAAATATGCTTGATCTTCCTTGAGTTTTCGTGCCTTGCCAGCCGGGCGACTCAACTCCCAAAATTGTAAATTTATTTTTTCGTGAACCCTTAGCCACCGACCAACGGACGTTCTTTTCCCAAGTTAAAAAAAACCAGAAACTTGCTTTCTCTGCGATCCTTATCGGAAGGGTAAGTTCTTCGGCTCAGCGAAGATATCAACTCAGAATTTTCTTCCTCTCGAATCCTGGTTAAATATAACCTTTTTCCATGGTATCCCGGACCGTCTTCCCGAAACAGATACGTTGCGGAAGGATTGGACTGGATGTTTTTATGCGTCAACCGATCCCGCATGATAAAGGCCAATGAACCGTCTTCCATAATATGGGGTCTCGCATAAATTGCCGAATTCACAATTCCATTTCCATCTGCTGTGGACAACACCCCCAAGCCCTTGTTTTTTTCAAAATAATTTTTAATATCCATAATATCCTCCTTATATTTTTTATTAAATCCAAATATAAGCCTGAAAGCAAAAAATGCAATAAGGGACAATCATTGGTTTATTAATAGGCGTTTCCTGCCAATTTTTTTTACGTTTTCAGCTTTTTTTTAATGAGATTGTCTGAAATGATGTAGGTTAAAGTCAAGAGGTGGTGCTGCTTCAGATAAAAGGAGCAACGGATCAAAACTTGTGGCCGGATCATGTTGCGGAGGTATATTTTGTGGCGTTTTTGATGGGAAGATATGAATTGTGGGGAAATCACCGGCAGCCGGTGACTTCCCCGCAATTATATTGACTATTTTTTAAGCTTTGCAATCATCTCCTCGACTTCCTCATACCCCTCCTTATAAAACTTTTCTTCATCGGGATCTAACTCTCGTAGCAGGCGAAGAAACTCCCCGGCGTGCTCTTTTTCTTCATCGGCAATGTCTAATAGGACTTCCTTTGCAAGAGGGTTATCCGTACTCTCAGCGGTCTGTTGATACAGTTGTATCGCTTCATATTCCGCAGCAATCATAAACCGGATCGCACGGACCAGTTCCTCGTGTGTAAGCTTCCGATCACCTTTCAGCACTGAAAATGGGTCGCAAAATTCTGGCATTGTTTATCTCCTTTGTTTAAAAAAGTCCTTTCATATTTTTCTTCCCTCTATTAGGATTCATCACATAACATAAATTCTCGAACAAAACAAGTCGTAACTATCGTCGTCTCAAGGAAATCGTATTTGATTGCCACGCACTGCTGGAACTTTTGCTTGTTGAGACCTTCGCAAACGTCCCCACAGGGTCATTACCATGAAAAATTCAAGCCTGGATAACAACAGGCAAGGAGGATGAATTGGATCATTCAAAACCGGTTCTGGTTGCCGGAGCCACCGGCTACGTCGGCGCACGCCTGATTTCGCGATTGCTAATGTCCGGGTATCGCGTAAGGGCTATGGGAAGATCCCTGGCCAAAATGAAGTCACGGTCCTGGGGGAATCATCCCATGATCGAGTTGGCGGAAGGAGATGTTCTGGATCTGCCGTCCCTTAAGCGAGCGGCCAGGGGCTGCGGGGCAGCGTTTTATCTGGTGCATTCTATGATTGCCCAGAAGAAGGGATTCGCGGATGCCGACCGCACGTCGGCCCGAAATATGGTAGCGGCAGCAGCGGCCCAAGACCTGGAAAGAATCATTTATTTAGGGGGGCTCGGTGATGTTAACCACCCCGACATGAGCGAACATCTGCGCTCGCGCCACGAAGTCGGCAATATTCTCCAGTCCGGCCCGGTACCCGCTACCGTGCTTCGGGCCGCCATGATCCTGGGATCCGGCAGCGCTTCTTTTGAAATGCTGCGCTATTTGGTCGAACGCCTGCCGGTGATGTTAACGCCCTGTTGGGTTCACACCCTCTGCCAGCCCATTTCGATTACCAGTGTACTACATTATCTCCAGGGGTGTCTCGAACACGATGAAACCATCGGCCAATCCTTTGACATCGGTGATCTGGATGTATTGATCTATAAAGAAATTATCGACATTTACGCTCAAGAGGCCGGCTTGCGCAAACGCTTGATTATCCCGGTTCCCCTGCTGACCCCCAAACTAAGCTCCTATTGGATTCATTTGATTACGCCGGTTCCGGCCTCCATTGCCATGCCCCTGGCGCAGGGCTTGAGTATTCCGGTTGTTTGCAAGGACAATCGCATACGGTCCATCATTCCGCATACGCCTTTAAGCTGCCGTGAAGCCATTCGAATCGCTTTGGAACGCATTAAAAACCGGGAGGTGGAAACCTGTTGGACCGATGCCGGATGCCTGCTTCCTCCGGAATGGGCCTATTGCGGTGATGCGCAGTACACCGGAGGGACCGTTTTGGAATGCGGCTACCGAATTCAGATAAAAGGGACGCCCCGAGAGATCTGGGCGCCGATCCAAAACATCGGCGGAGAAACCGGTTGGTATTTCGGTAAAGCTCTGTGGAAACTTCGCGGGCATTTGGACAGACTGATTGGCGGCTTCGGTTTGCGCCGGGGGAGACGGCATCCATCCGAGCTGCGGGTCGGAGATGCCATTGATTTTTGGCGTGTTTTGGAAGTGGAGCCTGAACGGCGGTTGGTTTTATTGGCTGAAATGAAACTGCCGGGAGAGGCGTTGCTTGAATTTCGAATAACACCCCAGGCTGACGGCTATAGCGAACTCGAGCAACGTTCCCGCTTTTTGCCCCGAGGGCTTGGAGGCATACTCTACTGGTATGCCTTTTATCCGTTTCATGAGTGGATTTTTGGCGGCATGCTTCGAGCCCTTGCCGGAGCCATCGGCAAGTCCATGGTTCGGGGTTCCGAACGGTTTACGCCCAAATTGCCGGATCGTTGCGAACTCCCCCAGCAAAAAACGTGACTCAAAGAAGCAATTAAAACCCACAGAGCCAGACAGAATTCGAAAGTGCCGCAGGGCAAACGAATTTGATTTCGGTGCAGCGTAGCGACGGCGTGGAGCGTTCTTTTTGTATTGGGATTCAAATGCGTTTGCCCTGGTAGGTGCCGGCATACTTCTTGACACCGGTAAAAAGGTGCATAAGTTATAAAATAATTTTTATATGTTCTTTTGGATAAAGGAGGTCTACCATGAATAAACTATTAAAATGGGGATTTATAATCATTGCAAGCTTGGTGGTAATCATCATTGCAGCCATTTTGATTATTCCCAGGGTTGTGGATGTTCAAAAATACAAGCCCATACTTGAGAAAAAAATCGCCGAAGCTTCCGGACGTCCCTTTTCCGTCAGTGATGATCTTCGTTTTTCCCTTTTTCCGTGGGCCGGCATCTCATTTTCTGATCTTCATTTAGGCAATGTTAAAGGATTTGAAGAAAAGGACTTTGTAAAGGTTAAATCCTTTGAAGTTAGAATCAAACTCCTCCCTTTGTTATCCAAAGATATCCAAGTTAAAAAGTTCATTCTAAATGAACCGCGCATGATTTTGGTAAAAAACAAAAACGGTCGTGTCAACTGGGAGTTGCCCCAAAAAACCACCGAGCCAAAGAAGGAAGAAAAAGTACCGGTTGGAAAAATTTCTGAGAAGGGTCTTCCCATTAGTGCTCTGTGGGTTGAAGATTTTTCCATAAAAAACGGGGATGTTCTGTGGATTGACCATGCCGCGGGTACACGTAAACAAGTATCGAATATCAATTTAACCCTGCAAGAGGTATCGCTGGATCGCCCTGTTCAGCTTAAACTTTCTGCCGTTTTGGACAAGCAACCGTTGTCAGTGCAAGGATCTATAGGACCGGTGCGCAAAGGTTTCCAAGAGGGATCCGTTTCCATGGATTTATCCTTAAAGGCTTTAAATGAATTAACCCTGCGGCTCAAGGGAGCCCTCGAAAATCTGGCCGTTACCCCCGGCGTTGAACTGGACCTGGAGGTGGCTGAATTTTCACCTCGAAAAGTGGTGGCAGCTTTTGGCCAGACATTTCCCATAGCAACGGCCGATCCTAACGCTTTAAATCGCATGACCCTCAACGCTCATATCAAAGCAAACTCGAAAGAAGTGTCGGTCTCCAACGGTATCCTGGGTCTGGATGAATCCAAGCTGAATTTCTCGATGAAAGCCTCTGATTTTTCCAAACCTGCCGTTAATCTTTATCTGAATCTGAATCAGATTAACCTGGATCGATATTTACCTCCAAAATCCGACAAGAAATCATCCGCACAACGACAGGGTCAAGAGAACAAATCTCAAAAAGCAGAAAAGAGCGAAGAATCTGCGCCCGAACCGACAAAAAAGGCGGATTACACACCATTGCGTCGGCTTATCCTGGATGGGCAACTGAAAATCGATAAGCTCATTGCAAATAAAGCAAAAATTCAAGATGTAATTCTGAAGATCCATGCAAAAAATGGTATATTCAACCTGGATCCCCTGAAATTTAATATGTATCAGGGGAATGTGTCCGGCAAAGCAACGCTCAACGTGACCAAAGATGTACCCGAGAGCAATATAAACCTGACCGTCACAAAAGTTGAGTCCGGCCCGTTACTGAGCGACGTCCTGGAGAAGGACATTCTGGAAGGTGTCATGCAGGCAAACGTGAGGTTGGCTATGGCCGGCGACGATCCCGCGTTACTCAAAAAAACGTTGAATGGTAACGGCGAATTATTGTTCAACGACGGTGCCATAAAAGGAATCGATCTTGCCGGAATGGTCCGAAATGTCCAGGCTGCATTTGGTCTTACAGAAAAATCGGATCAGAAACCTAAGACAGATTTTGCAGAACTTAAAGCTCCCTTTACCATCACCAGAGGGGTGATAAATACACAGCAAACCAGCCTTAAGTCACCGTTCCTGCGAGTCATCGCAAACGGAAACGCCGATCTCGTAAAAGAAACTTTAGATTTCCGGATAGAGCCCACGGTCGTTGGCACGATCAAAGGACAGGGGGATGAAAAGCAGCGTTCCGGAATCATGGTCCCGGTGTTGGTAACGGGAAATTTCTCTTCTCCAAAATTTCGACCGGATTTCAAGAGCGTTGCCAAACAGCAGATCCAAGAAAAAGTCTTGGAATCAAAAAAGGTCAAAAAATTATTGGAGAAAGAGGAGCTGAACCAGCTTCAAGAAACCACCAAAGGCCTGCTGAAAGGAGTGTTTGGCCAGTAGCCCAAAGCGGTTTGCATGGATAATTGTTAAGATCTCTGAAAAAAGGGTGTTATCCATGATTCATATTCAATTTTTCTGACGCATTATTTTTATAATTAAAAGGATATGTTATCAATATTTTGGTTCCTTTTGTGGGGCGTGATTGAATCGTCATTTGACCTTGAAGCAGTTTGACCCGTTCTTTCATGCTTCGAAGTCCCATCCGTTTCTCTTCATCTAATTTGAGTTTCCGCGCCTTTACATCAAAACCTTTGCCGTCGTCTTCAATACGAAGGATGACATTCGGGTATGCTCCCACCATTTTGATGGTCGCCCGTGTGGCATGGGCATGTTTACGGATATTGTTCAGGCCCTCTTGAACCAAACGGTAAAGATGGATTTCAGTATTAGAATCAAAATTTAATTTATGTATACCGGCTGATTGAAAATCAACTTTTATTCCACTATTTTCGGAAAACTCACCGCAATATATTTCAAGCGCCTTTATAAGGCCTATTTCATCAAGAACCGGCGGCCGTAAATCATAGGCCAGATTCCGAACGGTTGAAATGGTCTGGTCGATAAGGTTGGAATATTTTGCCATCTTCACCTTTAATTCATGAGGTATTGCCGGTTGATCGTCGAAAATCAGATCACAGCCGATTTTCAGCGTAGAAAGGTTTTGGGCAATGCTGTCATGCAGCTCACGGGAAATCATCTGCCGCTCACGTTCCTGGGCTTGCATCAGCATTTGAGAAAGATTGAAAACAAGATCTTCGGCCCGCTTGAGCTCGGTAATATCCATCGCTGCCACAATAACCCCTTTGGATAAATCGGACGGATCCAAAGGACTTCCCTGAAGAAAGCAGTGAATTTTCCTGCCATCCTTGGTCACCCACCGTGTCTCCAAATTTCCGACTCCCTTTTCCTCAATTTCGGAGTAAAACTCGTGACCGACACGGTTATACTCCTCAGCATCCGCATAGAGCACTCTGGTGCTTTCTCCAACCAGGGAACCCTCTTCGTAACCCCAGATTCGGTCCATGGCCCTGTTGGCCCAATCTATT
>CAZBOB010000068.1:0-18313 GCA_964492995.1 uncultured Desulfobacteraceae bacterium
CTATAGCCATGGAAGGCCCCGGTCTACTCGACAACGTCCAACATCGAATGTTGAATGGAAAAAGATGAAGAAACAGACTTTAAAAAACCTGACTATTAGATGATATTTTACAGGAAACAGAAGAATTAATTAAGATTTTCGTTACGAGTATCAAAACGGCTGAAAAGAAACAGAAATAGTCATTCAGGGTTGGACATCGGATTTTTTAAAACAAAAGAAATAAATTGCGGAGCGGAGCGACATCATTATTCGATGTTCAACGTTGGGCGTTCGATGTTCGATGTTCGGTCTGTTCGATGTTGGAGGTTCATCTTTCAAAACAACCCTGTACGGCATAAATGTAACTTTTGAATGTTTACAAAACAACTTAGCGCTTATGGGGTGGTGTCCTCACGGTATGGAAAAATAAGGGTAAAACAAAATGTAAGGGCGAAGATATGAAGTTCAAATTCTGTCCATTTTGCGGGCGTCAATTGCAGGCAAGGGTGAACGGTAATAAAAAAAGATTGTACTGTGATCCGTGTCGATGGACTCATTATAGAAATCCAACGGTCGGGGTAGCGGTTGTTTTGTTAAAGAATGATGAATTGCTCCTGGTGAAGCGAAACGGATCTTATGAGGGGTTGTGGTGCATCCCCTGCGGACATGTAGAATACGATGAAGACATTCGGGTAGCAGCCAAGCGTGAGTTCAAAGAAGAAACCGGACTCGATGTTGACGTTGGGCCTGTTTTTGCGGTTCATTCTAATTTTCATGATTTGGAAAATCAAACCGTGGGGATATGGTTTTTGGGGACATGTACGGGCGGCAAACTTGAAGCCGGTTCCGATGTCAGTGAAGCTAAGTTTTTCCCCCCGAATGATCTGCCGGAAGAAATGGCGTTTCCAACCGATCTTCTGGTATGTGAGCAAATCAACTCTGAACTCACGGGTTCCGGTGGCACAAACAGGTTGCCATAAAAAAATATGTAATTTCAAAAAGTTATATAAATTTCAATTGGCTTCTTAAAAATTTATGGTGCCGGGTCAATATGATCATTTAATACACCAGAACTTATTGAAAGCTTAAGATTTTGAAACGGTTAATTAAATCTACAGTCGGGTTGCTTTCTTTTAACGCTTTGTAAATAGCGTAATGAATGATCAGCAGCGAAATCATACACTGTCTGAATACATTAGGGATCGTTAAGAAAGAACAGCGGTATTTTGTATTCGTAATTAAAATGCGTTAAGCGGGTCGCCATATAGCCTATTTATTTAAAGCCATAATTTCTGTTCTATCTTTACGAGCCCTTATGTATGAGTTTGTATGATGTAGTCGCTGATTATTCATGGAGCGATTCAATCGAAAGAACTCCCCGACCCATCAATTAAAAATAATTAAAAGGTGAAAAATGAATCTTCAAAAACAAATCAAAAGTGATTTAACCACTGCCATAAAAGCAAAAGATCAAGAGAAAAAAGATACGCTTCGTGTTATCCTGGGAGAGTTTGGGAGGCTCGATAAAAAAGAGCTTTCAGATGATGAGGTTGTAAAAATTCTGAAAAAATTAATAAAATCAGAAAAAGAAATGCTTGAAAAAAAAGGTGATGATGCCGATTCTATATTTATTAGAGTAATTGAAAATTATTTACCGAAAATGGCAACCCAAGAGGAAATTACCAATTGGATTAAGCAAAATGTCGATTTTTCTGAATTTAAAAACAAAATGCAGGCTATGGGTTTAATTATGAAGCATTTCGGAACAACGGCAGATGGAAATGAAGTTAAAAAGATTTTACTTCAGATATCGTCAGATAGTTAGCCCGAAATATCCGGGTTAGGCGACAAAATATCTACTGAGAATTCAATTTGTTGTGAAAAAAATTACTTAACGAGTTTTGAAGTTAGGGTTTTGTGGCAGCTGAAAACCGTTCCACTATTTCTAAATACATATTTTTTGGATACAACCCGTTTAGAGCAAGGACCGTTTTTTTGTTTTTAAAAAGAATAACATGGGGAATGCCGAATACGCGAAACGAATTTGCAAGCCCTCTGTTGCGATCGATGTTAATTTTATACACCGTAACCGTTGAACTTTTTTCTTTAGCGATTTTCTCAAGGACGGGTTCAAGCTCTTTGCAGGGAGGACACCAATCGGCGTAAAAATCAAACATCAGGAGACGATCTCCTGATGTTTCGATGATTTTATTTAACTGTTCCATGCTATCTATAGAGGAAATAACAGAATCGGCTATCGGATCCCGGGTATTTTTGCTTATATCATCCCCGCATGATGCGAGCTCAAAAAATAATAATGTGATAAAAACTCGTGAGCAAAGCCACATCCAGCGGGTATTGGACTGTATATTTTGTATCAAATTATGACCCGTTATATTACTAAACTTTTTTTTATAGTAATCTTTTGTTCGGCTTTCGTCGTATTTACAGTTGCCGCCCCTGTTTATGCTGATATATATGTCTATATCGACAGCGGAGGGGTGCTTCATTTTACCAACGTGCCCACGTCATCCAATTATAAAATCTATATCAGGGAAAAGCCGCCCATGTCTTTGAATTCAGACGTCACCGACCGGTATGATGACCTGATAACAGAAGCATCTAAAAAGCATGGGGTTTCATTTTCATTGCTCAAAGCGCTGATTAAAATCGAGTCGGATTTTAATCCCCGAGCGATTTCAAGTGCCGGTGCAAAAGGTCTTATGCAAATTATGCCTGAAAATATCAGGGCTCTGAGTATAAAAGATCCCTTTGATCCGTTGGAAAATATAATGGGAGGTGCGCGTTATTTAAAACAGCTCATCAGACGCTTTGACGGGAAACTGCCGATGGCATTGGCCGCCTATAATGCCGGGCCCAATATGGTTGATCGTTATAAACGAATTCCTCCCTTTGAGGAGACGGAAAATTTTGTAGAAAAAGTTATGAAATATTATTCTATTTTTAAAAAGGGATAGCCGCTCATTTAGCGCCTATTAATAAAAATATTTTGGGAATTAACTTGAGTTTACATTTTTATCTATTACTGATCCTTCTTTGATAACCATCTGTGATTTGCCGCTGTTTTTTATTACAACTTTCCCCTTTATGGTCACGTTTTTTTCAAAACGTACATCACCCTCAATAGTAAGAGATTCACAATCGATCAGGGATGGAATTCCTTCAGCAAATCTTTCATCAAAAAGATCTATCTTGCCGTAATATTTCGGATCAAGGGCTATGGTTATGGTCCGTGACCCGATCCCGGGATTTAAAATCAGATTGTCGTTTTTTGAAAAAACAAAACGGTCGGATCTTATGGCCAGAAGATCATTACATTTTTTTACAGGAAAAAAACGGGATGTGGGAACCCATATTGCAGCAGCACCTTCAAAAAGAGATATGGCGGCTCCCATGGCTGTTTCGACCTGAAATACTTTTGGAGTGTTTTCATCTCTCGGATCAAGCGTTTTCTGGTTTTTGATTATCGGTAGGTTTATGATATTATGTTTTTTAATAAGCTCTTCAAGAGCTTTAAGATTTATCCATATGTTATTTGTGTTGAAAAACCGGTAACGTTTTATATCTTTGAACGCATCCATTTCATCTTGCGGGCACTGGGCAGACTCACGCAAAATCAGACGGCCGTTTATATGTCTGGCAATATGTCCACCTTTTACGTCTGACGGTGTTCTCGGAACCACTTCCATCATAAAAGGGAGTCTGTTCTCAGAAAAATACCCCAGGAGCGATTCATCCATGGTAGCGCCCAGGTTATCCGAGTTGGAAATAAAGGCATACTCTATACCTTTATTCAGAAGGCTATGTAACACGCCGGATGTATAAATTGCTGAGTATATATCACCGTGTCCCGGGGGATTCCATTCCAGGTCCACATTCTCGGGACAGGTCGCAGGGGCAAGATCTTCCTGCAGAATTTTTGGGAACTTATTTTGAATAAATAAAAGTGGGAAATCTGACGGCTTGATCATTGAGAGGGCGTCAATTGTGTCTTCATGTGTGCTGAAACTGTTCATAAGGGCCAGCTTTACCCGGCACCTTTCTGCCTGCTTTACTATTATTTCAAGAAATGTTTTTTCGTTTTTTACCTTTAAAAGAGATTTGGCTTTGGTAAGGCCCATGCTGGTACCCAGACCGCCGTTCAGCTTGATTATAACCGCATGGCGTAATGCTTTTCGCCCGGATTCGGTATATTCTTTAATACGGGTTGCATCTTCAATTTCATCCGGAGCAACGGGTTTTATGTCTTTATCAGAGATAAGGCCGGTTGCTCCGGAAACGAGCTTTTTATAATAATACGTAAACGTATCAATAACCAAAGGGGGGAATTCCACACGTTCCATCTTTGAAATAAAGGATGGAAGATATTTTGTTTTGTCTGAATTTACCGGCATATTCGATTTTATTTATAACCTTTCTATCCATCCTTCGGGATCTTCAATATTGCCGTATTGAATATCTGAGATCGTTTTGTAGAACTTGTTGGCCATGGGACCGACCTTGCCGTTACCCACGGTTATTACGGTGTCGCCGTATTTGATTTCTCCAACAGGAGAAATCACCGCAGCGGTTCCGGATCCGAATATTTCTTCGAGTTTTCCCGATGAATGGGCATCCAACACCTCATTGATGCTGATTTTGCGTTCTGCAACTCTGATATCCCACATTTTTGCAAGGGCAATTACCGTGTTTCTGGTAATGCCGTGAAGGATACTTCCGCTTAACATGGGCGTGATCAGTTCGCCGTTTATGACAAAAAATATATTCATGGCCCCAACTTCTTCAATGTATTGCTGTTCAATACCATCAAGCCACAATACCTGAGTATAACCATGTTGATGTGCCTGTTCGCCGGCGTACAGGCTGGCTGCATAATTGCCCGGCGTTTTGGCTTCACCCACTCCGCCCCGTACCGCCCGGACATGGTTGCGGGTTACCCATATCTTGACGGGATTAAAGCCTTCGGCATAATATGCGCCCACCGGAGAAAGAATAATAAAATAACGGTATGTATGGGAAGCGCGAACACCTAAGAAAGGATCGGTGGCTATTATGGTAGGGCGTATGTAAAGGGAGGTTCCCGGAGTAGACGGCACCCAGTCTTTTTCAATGACCAGCAACTGCTTAAGGGCATCCAGGGCAAAAGCCTCGTCAATCTCCGGGATGCAGAGGAGACGCGCAGAGTTGTTCAACCGTTTGAAATTATCACTGGGCCGGAAAAGCTGAATATCTCCTGAATCCGTCCTGAAAGCCTTGAGTCCTTCGAAAACGCCTTGACCATAATGAAGCACCATGGTTGCCGGATCCATATCCATGGATGCGTAAGGCTCTATACGTGGATTATGCCATCCATCTTGCGGATTGTAATCCATGTTAAACATGTGATCCGTAAAAATACTGCCGAAGCCGAGTTTGGAATCATCAGGTTTTGTTTTTAATTGATCGGCTTTTTTAACAGTCAGTCGCATTTCAGGCTCCTCGAAGATTTTAAAATTTCAGTCCGATAGTTTCCACAGCATAAGTCCTGTCGTATGATCGTGAGCCCTCCTTAGGGGTTTGCCGGTTAATTCCTGAAGATCAATTTCTCCGGCATAAAGTATGGTTTCTGAAAAAAGATGTCCGCCTATGGTTTTTCCCTCTACATCTCCCAGAACAATATGGGCATGTACGACCGGGTTTTCATCCAGTAATGAGATATTTCCGGTGCAAGTTACGATTTCATGAGGTTCTTCTTGGGTGAATGTTGCATAAACCTGTTGTTTTTGATCATATGCGCCCAGAGTCGCAGAAGAAACCGCACCGATTACAGAAAATGTAGCCATCAGTACTGACGACTCTTTACAAAAATCTTCGATAGATGTAATCAAATCTTTGCCGTGAGGAAGACGCCCTACAAAGCGTCGTCCCAGTGTAAATTCGGAATAGGTCAGTTTGTCCATTAAAAACCTCCAAGATTAATATTATATTAAAAATAAAACTCGTAACTTCTCAATAAATTATGGTGGCTCAATATCACCATTTAATACACCAGAACTTATAGAGAAGTTACCAAAATTTGATTCAAGATCTATAGCATCTTTACAATTGAAATCAAGACCAAAGTTTTTGTCACAAGTGTTTCGCTGAACAAAAGCCTGTATTTTCAGGGTAAACGCATTTGAATCCCAATACAGGGAGAACGCTTCACGACGGCATGTATCTCTTTACAACCGACTGAAACTTGTGCTCAAGCACCCATAAGCCCGAGCCGTGCCAAAGTTATTAAGAACAATTTTTTACTAAATTATACCATTGATTTTTTTAGTTATCATTTCATCCGGCTCGGGCTAACGCGTGCTAAAGCCCTTCAAACAGTCAGTCGGTTTCCAAGAGAAACACCCCGTCGCTACGCTAGATCTAAATAAAATGCGTTTACCCGGCCTCTATTTTTCTCACAGGTTGACATTGAGTGCTTTGGATATTAGAGTCTGAAATTTAAGTTCACCAATACCTAATGGAAAGGAAAATCAATATGAACATATCAGATAGAATGGCCGATATCAAACCGGTAAGGCTTAGCTTGGATAGTGCCCGAACGAAAACTAGGATTTTTCGTTAAGATCAAGGAAGACGAAAATTTTAACCACAGTAATACTGGTAGTATTTCGAGGATTAAAATTTGAGTCTGACGCAGATATTGGCGGAAAAGACAGTTTTCGTTCAGGCACTAGATAGTAAATTTAAGTTTAAATGTCATAAAGGGGTAAAATGTTTCACCAAGTGCTGTAGAGATATTAATATCGCACTGACTCCTTATGACATTATCAGGCTTAAAAACCGTTTGCAGCTTTCTTCAGATGAATTTCTGGCAATGTACACGGTTCCCCGTCTTTTGGAAAAGACAGATCTTCCCATGGTTACTCTGAGAATGATGGACGATGATTTAAAATCATGCCCATTTGTAACCGATGACGGGTGTATAATCTATGAAGACAGACCCACGACGTGCCGTTATTATCCCCTTGGCGTTGCTTCGCTGAGTCACAGGGAGGGTGTTGATGATGAGGGATTCTATTTTTTTGTGCATGAACCGCACTGCCTGGGTTTTGAAGAGAAAAAGGAATGGACGGTCCTTGAATGGCGGAAAGATCAGGGCGTTGATATCCATGATGAAATTAATGCCGGCTGGACCGATCTTGTTGTGAGAAAAAGATTTTTTCCTCCGAATCTCAAGCTTGTTGAAGAAAGCAAGAAGATGTTTTTTTTAGTTAGTTACAATATCGATAAGTTCAAACAGTTTGTTTTTGAAAGTTCATTTTTGAACCGGTATAATATCGACGATGCAACCGTTGAAAAGATCAGGGAAGATGAGATAACCCTACTGAAATTTGGTCTTAAATGGTTAAAAGACGTTCTTTATAAAGAAGGAAGTTTTAAGCTCAAGGAAAGTGCGGGTGATTGACAGGACAACGCATTTGAATCCCAATACAGGGAGAACGCTCCACGACGGCGTGTATCTCTTTCCAGCCGACTGAAACTTGTGCTTAAGCACCCGTAAGCCCGAGCCGCGCCAGAGTTATTAAGAACAATTCGTCGCTAAATTATCCCATTGATTTTTTAAGTCATAATTTCATTCGGCTCGGGCTAACGCGTGCTAAAGCCCTTCAAACAGTCAGTCGGTTTCCAAGAGAAACACGCCGTCGCTACGCTGCACCGAAATCAAATGCGTTTACCCTGGGGTGATTGAAGAAAGAAATCTTGATGCCGGATACCCGATGATTAACATGCCGGTATCCGGCATCAAATTACGTTACATTAATATTCCTCGTAAAAAAGGCCGTCCCAACTCGAAGGATTGTTCAAACGCTGTTCAATATCGACATTGAAAAATTCGGCGACCGGTTTTAATATCTCGGGATTGTCGGCCTGTACTTTGCGCGCGGCCGAGAGAACCGTTTCAAGTCCGTTTCGCGTCATTTTTCCAAGAGGCTGTCTGCACCCGCCGGAGGGCATGCCCAGAATCGACATCAACGTTTTGAAGCCCAGCGGGTTTCTGGCCCGGCATCCGACCTCTCCATAAGGCGTCTTTTCCATGGTCTTAACCGTAACCAGACCAAAAAGGGGTTCGAGCGCCGTCAAAAGCTTTTGGGCGTCTTGCTCTTCACCCTGTTCGAGCAGTCGAACCATTTCAGTGATGGGACCGGGAGCAACATTTGACGCAACCGAAATAACGCCGGACGCCTTGATCTGAGGATCGAGCATCATTTCAAAGGTCATCCCGTCATCACCGGAGAGTATGGTAAAGTCAGGCCCGCAGCACTTTCTTGTGCTGCGCATATTTTCAAGATTAGCCGTGGCTTCTTTGACCGTATTGACATTTTTATACGTCTGGTTAAGGATGGCAAGATCCTCGGGTAAAAGCTGCGCACCGGTTCTGCCGGGGATCACATAAGGAATAATCTCAATATCAGGAGCCGCTTCGGCAACAGGGGCGATGTATTCCCGGCGTATTTCAAGGGAACTGGGCCCGTTATAGTAAGGATCTACCAGCAAAACCGCATCAGCACCTACAGCAACCGCATGCTTTGTTCCTTCCAGCGACTCTTTTGTGTTGTTACTTCCTGCACCTGCAATGCATATACATTTATCTTTTGATTTTTCCGCAACGATCTCAATAACCCGATTATGTTCATCCCAGCTCAGAACAGGACTCTCCCCGGTAGTCCCTACAGCCAGGATTCCGGTTATTCCGTTTTTTATCTGGAATTCCGACAGCTTTCCAAGGCCTTCATAATCGACGGTATCATTTTTAAATGGTGTAACAATTGCTGTGAAACATCCTGCGAGCATAGCATCCCCCTTTTAAAAACAGAAAGTGTTTTTGCCATTAATAACATCATATAGTCCATAACGGTGTATACGGAAAAGGTAAATAAAGTGAGAGGTTATGTCAAGGGAAAACTCGGTAATCTCTGGAAACAGCTTAATAAGGCAAGCCGAAATTTATCTAAAAGGGATAGTGCGGCTCAAGATCCATTTTACAACGGAAATCAAAGAAGGAATTAAAAATGTGATCGGTACGAAACCCTTGAAAAACATTCCCTTTGCCCCGATTTTTGCTTAAATTCGAATAACGGCAACAAAATCGGACGTTTCCAAGGGTCTCGATTATAGCGCGTTATACCAGGGAAACACTATCGACCCGATGAGCCTCTTCCAGATATACCCCGTCCGGCAAGCGGATTATAAAGTTTTATAATTGCCACCTTCATACAGTCAATCGTCTGCGTTTCCGAAATAATATCCATCAAAGTCTTCTCGCCGTCTTCCGGAAGAACACATGCATTTGCATCGTCGAAGGTTAAATCCGTAAAGCCTTTAACGAGTTTCTTTTTTTCCTTTTTGGTCATACCCACCTGAATTGCCTTTTTGCCGTCTATTTCAGTAATCTGGTCGGCCAAACCCCCATCTTCAATCTTTTTGGTTTTCTCGTCATCCAAAAAAACATTAATATAAAAATCTGCCATGAGCACCTCCTGTTAATAAAGTTCCAAATATTAGTAAAAAACCATCTTTTTTTAAACACACAATTAAGATCGATTCTTATATTATAATGGTTATGACCTGTCAATAGTCTTGTGACCCACCTTCACCTGTTTTTTCTTGACAACCCAAAATGGCTGACATACTTTCCCCACAGCTGAAATGTTTTAAATCTTATAATTATCAAGCGGTTTCCATCATCCGGTCAACAATAAAATTGAATCTATTTAAAGGATAAATCATGACAAAAGCAAAAAACGTTGAAGAATATATCGCTCGCCAGCGGATGGCCATCGCCGGAAATCCGGAATGCGGCGTATCCCATTACAATCTTGCGGTCGCTCTCCTGGGCCAAAAAAAATATGATGAGGCTGAAAAAGAGCTTTTTGCCGCTATCCATTGCAGCCCGAACCTGGCTGAAGCATATGTGCAACTCGGAGGACTCTGCCTGCTACGGGATGATCTTGACGGCTGTATGGCATACAACCAGCAGGCCATTAAGGCTCGGGCAGGATTTGCCGAAGGCTACGGCAATATCGGATTTGTTCATCTTCAAAAAGGTGAAATTGACGACGCCATCCGGGCACTTCAAAAGGCGATACAGTGGAATCCCAACTTCTTGCAGGCGTATTCCACACTGGCAAATGCTTACTTAATGAAAGGGTTGATTGATGAGAGTATTGAAACCAACCTGAAGGCTTTGGAACTGGAGCCGGCATTTGCAGTCGCCCACAATAATCTGGCAATTGTCTATCTCGAAAAGGGGAAATATGATCTGGCAATAAAACATGTGGATAAAGCGGTTGAACTCGGTTATGAAGTAGCCCCTGAACTATTAAAAGAGATCCAAGCCTTTCGAAAAGAATTCGGATAAGATGTCGTCTTTTTGATCCCAGAGCCTAACCATGCTCAACGCACCGCAATTCAAGTATTTTTTATCGCACAAAAAAAATCCTGTCCAAAAAAACAGTCAGACATGGACTGCCCTCCTTCCCATGAGCAGAAAGCAGCGGCCCTATGATGTGGGTATTTGTTTGAGTCATGGAGATTATTTTACCGCCGTTCGCAATTTTCTGGAACAGAACAGATCTGAAATCATGACTCGTGCTGTTTCACAACATATGCATCGAGAGGTAAAATCCGAAGAAATCGAAGAAATAAATATCTTTCTCGAAAAACACGGTGAATTTTATCATCCGGCCCGGATTGAAACCGTGTTACACGGGACAGCAATTCCCTTTGTATTGAATGTCGCGATCTCCGATTCCGGCAAACGTTGTATTCAAAGAGAATATGGTCTTTTAAAACAGCTCAATGAAGATTTTCCGTTTTCATTTCTGCCCAAAGTTTACGGCCAGGGTCGTGTGTCTATTGCAGGTGATGAAATCGGAATGTTTATAGGAGAATGGTTCAAAGGATATAACGAATTCCATATTTCCCTTGATCCTTCAGATGAAAAACATAAAATTGTTGTCTGGGATTATGAGCACGGTAACTATTTCCTTACCACCGATCAATCGACAAACCTTTACCGACAAGCCGCCAGAATTCTTACCTGTTACTACAATGTCAAAACCTTTGAGCAGATACTCTCCTGGCATCATGGGGCAGGGGATTTTATCTTAAAATGTCAGAACAACAGGATCGATTTAAAACTTATCACTGTTAGACAGTATAGCCCCCTGTTTGAAAATGACAGGATTAATAAAGACCCGGATGCGGAACTGATACTGGAAGCTTTGCTGGTGTTTTTTCTAAATCTTACAATCAAAATGCGCCTGGATCGGCTGGACGGTGTCGGAGAAATCGTGTGGTCTGACGATATTGCTGTTGTGGGAACGCTGAAAGGTTTTTTCGAGGGCCTGGCTTTAAAACCGCCCATTGTCTCGATTCCAGGCCCTTTGATCGATTGTTTCCGAAATCATCTTCTATCTTGCAGTCAATCAGATTTGTTTGGTTTGTCACAAGCCATGGTTGATGCATATAACCCCCAATCTCCGGAAATTCCGGTCATTAAAAAGAATTTAAAAAGGCATGTAAAGATTTTATTCAATGCAATTAAACAAAAACAAGAAATATAAGGCAACGCTTGAAACCTATCGCATACTCGACGGGATATACTGCGATATTAAAGAGTTGCAGTATTATCAAGTGGATGGACGATTGATGCCGTCAAAAAGGATACTTAGTGCCCGAACGAAAACTAGGATTTTTCGTTAAGATCAAGGAAGACGAAAATTTTAACCACAGACATACATTGAGTATTTCGAGGATTAAAATTTGAGTCTGACGCAGATATTGGCGAAAAAGACAGTTTTCGTTCAGGCACTACTTAACAGCTTGTATATCCGTTCGATACGAGGCTTGCAGGATTTAGATCGTAGGTAATAACCTCAAGATTCAGTGTTAAAGTTGATTCAGATAATAAAAACTATTCAGCAGGGTAAAACCATGCTTTTTTATTGACAAGGTTATAGATTAATTTTATATAATCTCTCTTTGGAGGATTGCCTTTGTTATTTAAATGCTTAACTCATAAAAACGTAAAGAAAAAAAGTGAATCATTTCGTGAGAGGAGGTGAACTATAAAACTCCAATAGGAGAGGGTTTTATTTTAATCGAAAGGATAGTTAAATCTAAAGATGAATGGAGGAATGAATATGGCAAAACATGAAACCCCTTTGTTGGATCAGCTGGAAACCGGTCCGTGGCCGAGTTTTGTGACCGATATTAAGCGGGAGGCTGAATCAAGGGAAAAGAATGAAAGAAACATTGAATACCAGATTCCCCAGGATTGTTGTGACGATCTTTTGGGGGTGCTTGAACTTTCCTACAAGCACGGTCGGACCCACTGGAAACATGGCGGCATCGTCGGGGTATTCGGTTACGGAGGCGGTGTCATCGGCAGGTATTGCGACCAGCCCGAGATGTTTCCGGGCGTTGCCCATTTTCACACCATGCGTGTGTCCCAGCCTGCCGGCAAATTCTATACCACCAAATACCTTGAAGAGATTTGCGATCTCTGGGAGCGACGCGGCAGCGGCCTTACCAACATGCATGGTTCAACAGGAGATATTATCTTCCTGGGCACCACAACCCCTCAGCTTGAAGAGGTCTTCTGGGAAATGGGACATAACCTGCATCAGGATCTGGGCGGTTCCGGTTCAAACCTGAGAACACCTTCCGACTGTGTGGGCCAGGCTCGCTGTGAATGGGCTTGCTTCGACACCCAGGCAATCTGCCATGATCTCACCGTTGAATACCAGGACGAGCTCCATCGGCCGGCATTTCCGTATAAGTTTAAATTTAAATTCGACGGGTGCCCCAACTGCTGCGTTGCATCAATCGCACGGGCGGACCTGGCGTTTGTCGGCACCTGGCGTGATGATATCAAAATAGATCAGGAGGCGGTTAAGGCCTATGTGGGCGGTGAACTTCCTCCCAACGGCGGCGCCCATGCCGGTCGTGACTGGGGACCGTTCGATATCCAGAAAGAGGTGATCGATATTTGCCCCACCGGCTGCATGCGGTATGAGGATGGCAAGCTGGAGATAAACACTCCGGAGTGTTATAGATGCATGCACTGCATCAACGTCATGCCCAGAGCATTGAGAATCGGTAACGACCGGGGCTGTTCGATCTTTGCCGGAGCAAAGGCCCCGATTCTTGACGGCGCACAAATGGGATCGCTTTTGGTTCCGTTTATTAAGGTGGAAGAACCTTACGATGAAATCAAAGAGACCGTCATCGAGCCCATCTGGGACTGGTGGATGGAAGAAGGAAAAAACCGCGAAAGACTTGGCGAGCTCATGAAGCGCCAGGGATTCCAGATGCTGCTTGAGGTGACGGGTTTTAAACCGGATGCCCGGATGGTCCAGGAACCGCGCACCAATCCGTATATTTTCTGGAAAGAAGATGAAGTTCCGGGCGGATTTGATCGTGATATTAACGAATTCAGAAAATTCCATCAAAGATAGGGGGTAATGACTATGGCATTTATATCTTCAGGTTACAATCCTGCCAAGCCGATGGAAAACAGGATCACCGACATCGGCCCAAGAAAATTTGACGAATTTTACTCTCCGGTAATCGCAAAGAACAAGGGGAAATGGCTGTATCATGAAATTCTGGAACCCGGCGTTCTGGTCCATGTTTCCGAAACCGGCGATGAAGTTTACACCGTAAGAGCCGGCGGGTGCCGTCTTATGAGTGTATCCCATATCCGTGAAATTTGCGAAATCGCGGACAAACATTGCGACGGATATCTCAGATTCACCACTCGCAACAACATTGAATTCATGGTGGACAGCAAGGAAAAAGTAGAACCGTTAAAGCAGGATCTTTTGAGCCGCAAGATGGCCGGCGGCTGTTACAAGTTTCCCATTGGGGGCACCGGTGCCGGAATTACCAACATCATCCATACCCAGGGCTGGATCCATTGCCACACACCGGCAACAGACGCATCCGGTACGGTTAAAGCTACCCTGGATGTGCTTTTTGATGATTTTACCAATATGCGGCTGCCGGCCCAGCTCCGGGTCTCCATGGCCTGCTGTCTGAACATGTGCGGGGCTGTCCATTGCTCGGATATCGCCATTTTGGGCTATCACCGCAAGCCACCCATGCTGGATCACGAATATATGGACAAGATGTGCGAAATTCCGCTGGCAATCGCTGCCTGCCCGACCGCGGCCATCAAACCGGCCAAGGTTAAACTGGAAGACGGAACCGAGGTAAAAAGTGTTGCCGTAAATGAACCCAGGTGTATGTTCTGCGGTAACTGCTACACCATGTGTCCCTCCATGCCGCTGGCAGATGATGTGGGCGACGGTATCGTGCTCATGGCAGGGGGAAAGGTGTCCAACCGGATCAGCGCTCCCAAGTTCTCAAAGGTTGTTGTTGCCTTTATCCCCAACGAAACGCCCCGCTGGCCTACTATGACGGCTACTATCAAGAGAATAGTGGATGCCTATGCCAAAGATGCCAACAAGTATGAACGGTTGGGCGAATGGGCGGAAAGGATCGGATGGGAAAGATTCTTTGAGAAATGTGAACTCGAGTTCACCCATCATCTTATAGATGATTTCCGTGATCCGGCTTATTTTACCTGGCGCCAGACATCGAACTTTAAGTTCTAAATCCAATAAAAACTCGCAGGGGGCACATCACGTGTCCCCTGCACTAAAAGAGACGAGGCTAAATCATGGAGCAAGCGGAAGCAACTGAAAAAATCGTAACAGCGCTCAAAAAGAAAAAAGGGAAGACCAAATTCTATTTTAACGACCTTTGTAAAATACTGGATGAAAAGCCCAGGCCTGCCAAAAAGCTGATAAGTAAAATGGTAGAGGATGAAATCCTTGAGTACTGGTCCAGCGGAAGCACGACCTTGTATAGTCTAAAAGGTGTCGGCAAGCAGGCTGCGGCCGAGCACGAAGATTAAAACATAAATTTTTTGTATTAAAAAGGCCGATCCGGAACATATTTTAATTTAAAAAACCTCCTGTGCAGCAGGAAAATATGGATTTTCCCAGAATTTTAATTTCAGCCCTGCGGGGAGGAGCGGGTAAGACCATACTGTCGATTGGAATCACTGCAGCGTGGAAATCGTTCGGCAAACAGATAACACCCTTTAAAAAAGGCCCTGATTATATTGATGCGGGCTGGCTCGCCCTTGCGGCCGGCCGGCCCTGCTACAATCTCGACACCTTCCTGACCCAAAAAGAGCTTATCCTTCAATCCTTTTTCTTTCATTCCATAAAAGGCAATATCGCAGTTATAGAGGGAAACCGGGGTCTTTACGATGGGATAGATATCCAAGGGAGCACCAGTACCGCGGAACTGGCGAAACTGCTGCAAACGCCGGTGATTCTTTGCATCGATTGTACAAAATCAACCCGAACCATGGCTGCGGCCGTTCTTGGATGTATGAAATTCGATCCTGACACCAATATTAAAGGTGTTATTTTAAATCGTGTTGCCGGACCCAGGCATGAAGAAGTCCTCCGAAAAAATATTGAACACTACTGTGATATTCCCGTACTCGGTGCGGTTCCAAAACTTGACTGGCAAAATTTTCCTGAGCGGCACATGGGACTTTTACCCACACCGGAACACGGCTGGGCAAAGGATTCCATCGAAGCCGCATCTCAAATAGCCGGACGCTATCTTGATCTTAAAGCCCTGGCCGCAGTTGCTGCCGATGCCGGCCCACTCCCTGTTTCAGACGCACTTCAAGAAAGCATCCTCGCTGAAGCCGGATCTTTGCTTGATTCCGACCCGCATCTACGACCCAGAATCGGTATCATCAAGGACTCGGCCTTTCAGTTCTACTATCCTGAAAATATTGAGGCAATCGGCGCGGCAGGTGCGGAAACGATATTTATAAGCCCTCTGGCCATCGATACGATTCCACCGATAGATGCCCTTTACATCGGCGGCGGATTTCCTGAAACCCATGCCCAACAACTGGCCCAGAACGTAAAATTCAGAGAACAATTAAAGTCTTTGGCAAAAGACGGCCTTCCAATATACGCTGAATGCGGCGGTCTGATGTACCTGGGAGAAGAACTGGTTCTGGATGAAACGTCATTTCCCATGGCCGGGGTGCTGCCGGTTGTCTTTGGATTTTCAAAAAAACCTCAGGGACACGGATACACAATTGTAACCGTGGAACAACCCAATCCGTATTTTAAAGTCGGCACCCAACTTAAAGGGCATGAGTTTCACTATTCGCGGGTTTTAAAATGGCGGGGGATGGACAAAGATCTGGCCTTTAACATGAAAAGAGGCGCCGGTTTTATTAATAATCGTGACGGCGTCTGTTATAAAAACGTTCTTGCAACCTATACCCACATACATGCCCTGGGCACGCCTTCCTGGGCCAAAGCCATGGTTCGTAATGCTATTGCCTACAAAAAATCAAAAAAATAGGGCGATCATCCGATAACTGACGATCGCCCCTCTTTTTTAGATTCTATATGATAGAATTTCCGAAACGTTTATTTCTTCTTCTCGGGATGGCACTTTTTACACGTTATAGGCGCCGCACCCGGATCTTTTGATTTTAACTTCTTGCTTTTGTTGAATTTTTTGTGGCAGCCCTTGCAATTGTCATGAAGGGCGTTGGCGTGGTATTCACGTTTTTGTTCCTTTGACAGCCCCTTTGCTTCCTTTCCTGTCATATTTCCGGGTTTTTTATGGCACTCGATGCAGTTTTGAACCTCATCGCCTTCTTTTAGATTGGTGAGTGGTTTATTGTCCTTATCGTGGTGACATTCTCCGCAACCGTTTTTGTAAAGATCAGGGTTTTTCTCCGCATATTCCTTTGCATGCTTCATGTGCGTAAAAGTTTGGATGCTCTTGGTATGCTTAGCATAGGCTTTGTTTTCCATTATAATCTCATCTTTTACCTCGGTTCCGGCATAAATGCCGGTCACAATAAAAATGGCGGATATCACAGCAATCGCAGCAATTACCAAATACCTTTTATTCATAAACACCTTTCACCCCCTTTAATTTTCTATATTAGTTTAATGGACACAAAATTATCTATCAAGTGGATGCGAATTTGTCAACGATAAAAAAATTTGAAAAACACTTCTTTTTGCCGAATTACTATGTAAGCATATTATTTTTTTATTAGTTGTCATCCTCATCGGACTTTTTCTTCCCGAAAATTCTGGCGCCGATAATACTTATTTCGTAAAGCAATATCAAGGGTAACGCCATCATGATCTGCGTCACAACATCAGGAGGAGTTAAGATCGCTGCACCGACAAAGAATAAAAGAAGCGCATACTTTCTGTTTTTTTTTAAAAAGCTTACGGAAACCATGCCAAGTTTGGCAAGAAAGGTAATAATCAAAGGAAGTTCAAAAACAAGTCCAAAAGCAAGTAATAATTTTGAGGCAAAACCCAAATACTCCCGCATGGAGGGAAGCGGCCGTATTATTTCAGAGGCAAATCCTAAAAAAAACTTAAAACCGTATGGAAATACAATGAAATATCCAAAAAATGCACCGCCAACAAAGAAAAAAGTGGATAGAAAAACAATGGGGGCCATAAGCCGTTTTTCTTTATCATAGAGTCCGGGTGCAACAAACATCCAGAACTGATAAAAGATTACAGGAGTAGCCAGAATGATGCCGGAAAGAAATGCCACTTTTAAGTAAGTAAAGAAAGCTTCGGGAAGACCGGTGAAGATAAGCTTATCGCCGGTTTGCATGACGCTTATCAGGGGACGAGTTAAAATTTGAAACAGTTTTTCTTTAAAGCCGTATGACAAAACAAAACCAATACCCACGGCTATGAAACAGACAATTAGACGTTTTCTGAGCTCTTCGAGGTGTTCGGTAAAAGGAATTTTCTCTTGTTCATCCATCACTTAATGGACTTTCCGAATTTTTATTTTTGATTTCTTTTTCTTTTTTTGCTTCATCAAAATCAGCAGAAAGGTTTTGATCTTCGGTTTCTGAATCGACTTTTACCTCCATAGCCTCCTTAATCCCTTTGCCCATATCATCAAAGGTTGATTTGACTTCTTTTAGTTCATCATCGATTTCCAGAGATTCTTTTAATTCGGATGTGGCTCGTTTAAACTCGGCAAAAGCCCGTCCCAGAGATTTTGCGAGATCCGGAAGTTTTTTAGGTCCAATGACAATCAGTGCGATTGCCAGAATCAATAGCATTTCCGGCATGCCGATGCCGAACATTTTTAACTCCTGTGGCGTAGAAAAAAGTTAACTAGTGTCCATCCATAAATGGTCTTTTTGCTTGCCCAGTTAAATCCGTAT
>CAZBOB010000069.1:0-18125 GCA_964492995.1 uncultured Desulfobacteraceae bacterium
AAAAAGGCGGCCTAAACTATGGATCAGGTGACAACTCTCTTGACACCCGCCGATAATGCCATCTTTCTGTAACAGTTATATTTCAATGATAAAATTAAATTCTTTAGTCTTTAACCCTAAATGAGCGAAAGTCGAGGATGCCCCAGATTCGAGGCATCAAGGACGAAGCCGTAGTCGTCTACTGCGAGCCCTTGATAACGAAGAAGATGGGGTGTCATCGGCTTTCCTGAAAGGTAAACAAAATGGGATTTTTACAATAAACTTATATCTCATTTATTGAATAGTTATGAAAATGCATGTAAATCTACTAAAATAGATAAAAAATCAAACACATAAAATCTTTTTCCCGTTTTGTTTACGATCATTTAGGGTTTAAATCATTTTTGCTATAATATTGAGGTTTGAATGAAAAAATCGATTACTCTTGTTATTGCCACCCGCAACGAAGGCAAAACAGCAGAAATCAGGGATCTTTTAAAGAATTTTCCGGTTGATATCAAAAATTTGGACGATTTTGGACCCATCCCTCCCCTGGAAGAGGATGGGGAAACTTTTGATGAGAACGCTTATCAAAAAGCGAGTTTCGCAGCAAGGATCCTCGGCTTGCCGGCGCTGGCTGATGACTCAGGACTTTTGGTCGAGGCCCTGGATGGTGCGCCGGGCATCCATTCGGCACGCTATGCAGGCGAAAATACAACCGATGAACAGAGGTATTTGAAACTTCTTGACGAAATGAAAGGAAAGTCCAACCGGAATGCCGCCTTTGAATGCGTCATCTCCATAGCGGTTCCCACAGGTCCTGCCCTGACATATGAAGCTCGCTGCCAGGGCCTGATTACGGAAAGCCCCGCCGGATCAAATGGATTCGGGTATGATCCGATTTTCTTTTATCCGCCTTTAAAAAAAACCTTTGCCCAATTAACCAGAGAAGAAAAGAGCCGTGTAAGCCATAGAGGAAAAGCGTTTGCCGAACTCAAAGATGAGTTTGAGAAAGTCTTGATCTGGATCCGTCAAAACATGCCGGTTCAGGAAATAACACACGGGTAATTATACGTCTCGGAAATTCTACAATTTATTGAAAATAAAAGTATTTTTTAGGCTTATACTTTTAACTCGGACATGGCCCCAGTGAAATAGAAAAAAAGTTTCACGGGATAAAAATGATGGAATAATGGAATGATGATTTAAAGAAGATGATATTCCTCTATTTAATTCCCGTCAATAGGAATTTTACAATAACCCAATATTCCAGTGTTCCAATATTCCAATATTCTCCCGCTATATAGCGGGATGAGCGAAGCGAACTAATTTGATTTTTTTATAACTTCTTGATAAATGAAGAACCCATACCGATGATTGCAGATCTGATAAGAAAAAACAGAAGTTGCCGGAGATTTTACCAGGACCATGCCGTAACTCCGGAGACCTTGAAAGAGCTGGTCGATCTGGCAAGGCTTTCCCCGTCAGCGGCAAATTTACAGCCATTAAAATACATTCTTTGCTCTACCCCTGATAAAAACGCCCTAATATTTTCATGCCTGGGATGGGCGGCATACCTAAAGGACTGGCCCGGCCCCAAACAAGGGGAACGGCCCTCAGGATATATTATTATCCTCGGTGATAATGAAAAAGCCAACCCGTATATTGGATACGATTGTGGTATTGCCGGCCAGAGCATTCTATTAGGCGCCAGAGAAAAAGGCCTTGCCGGATGTATGTTCGGAGCGATAAACCGTCAAAAGCTCGGAGATATACTGAATATAAACAAAAAATTGAAAATACTACTTGTAATTGCAATTGGAAAACCCAAAGAAAAAGTTGTGATAGAAACCGTTGGCCCTGATAATAATATCCGGTACTGGCGGGATAATCAGGGCGTCCATCATGTGCCCAAAAGAGACCTGAGTGATATTATAGTCGATTCAATTTAAAAAAGGAGAATACACATGTTAGAAAAAAAGAAAGGCATAGACATCGTCACTGAAATAGGAGGCATCACAACTTTTGAAGCGGCAAACAAGCTTTTTGAAAATAAATTAGACCCAACCAATCTATCTCGGATACGAAAAATAACACATTCGGAAGTTGTTATTAAAATCGCCAATGCAATAGCCATGTGTGAGCCGGATGCGGTTTTTATCAATACCGGATCTGAAGAAGATAAACAGCATATCAGGGAAATGGCCATAAACAAGGGAGAGGAAGCCAAACTCCCGATGGATAAGCATACCATCCATTATGATCTCAAATATGAACAGGGCCGTATAATAGATCGTACGTATTATATTTCCAATCCAGGAGAACATGTCAGTTCACTGGCCAACAGAATGGATAGGGCAAAAGCGCTGATAGACATCCGGGATAAAATGACAGGTATAATGCATGGGAAAACCATGATCGTCGGTTTTTATATGCGCGGTCCCGTGGGTGCACCTGCATCCAATCCCGCTCTGGAGATTACCAGTTCAGTATATGTGTCACACAGCGCGGAAATCCTTTACAGAAATAGGTTTTCCGATTTTGACAAAGAGGTTGATCGTCTGGGGCATTTCTACACCAATATTCACAGTGAAGGTCTAAACAGGCTCGAAGATCTGCCCAACGCACGGGTATTTATGGATCGAAGTTATCAAACCACATACAGTTTTAACTGCACGTATGCCGGAAACACGTTGCTGCTGAAAAAAGGAAATCACCGGTTTTCCGTTGACAAGGCCGTGTACGAAAACAGGGGCAATGAGCTGTCGGAACATATGTTTATTACCGGTATAGATGGACCCGGAGATCGCATAACGTGGTGTGCCGGCGCCGCTCCCAGCGGATGCGGTAAAACCACAACAGCCATGGCAGGCAACCATTTTATCGGCGACGATCTGGCGCAGATGTGGATTGATGAAAACGGCGCCATCTGCTCAATAAACCCGGAATGTGGTATTTTCGGTATTGTCGAAGATGTAAACTGGGAAGGTGACCCACATCTCATGGAACTTCTTCGAAAGCCCGGGACAGAAGTTATCTGGTCTAATGTTCTTATTGATGACAACAGTGTTCCCCGCTGGACAGGGGATGGTGAAGATCCCCCGCCTAAAGGAATAAATTTTCAAGGCCCATGGGAACCGGGGATGACCGATGAAAATGGAAAAGAGATCCCCATATCCCATCCCAATGCAAGATGCACCTTGACCTCATCAGACCTGGCAAATTATTCAGAAAGGTCGGAAGATCCAAACGGTGTGGAAACAAGAGTGATTACTTACAGCGGTAGAGATAGTGATACCATGCCGCCGGTTTGGGCAGCTAAAAATTCGGACAACGGCGTGGTGATCGGCGCTTGTATTGTGTCTGCCGCCACTGCCACTGAAGTGGGGGCAATCGGCGTTAAACGGGCGCCTTGGGCCAATGCCCCCTTTATCCCGGGTGCCCTGGCCGATTATATGGATGCTCAATTTAAGTTTTTTGGTAATGAAAAAATTGCAAAAGATAAAAAAGCGGTACTGGCGGGATTGAATTATTTCCTGACCCATGAAGCCAGAGGCGGCACTTCCAAAAAACTGCTCGGAGAAAAAAGAGACGTTAAAGTCTGGCTGGCCTGGCTGGAAAGACATGCACACGATGAAGTAGAAATAATTGAAACCCCCATCGGCAATCTTCCGAAGTTTAATGACCTCAAAAGCCTTTTTCAATCCATAATCAACAAAGAATATGCGGAAGAACTCTATATTAAGCAGTTTTCTTTGTATATTGACAATATTATTGCCCAGATAGACATGCAGGCAGAGGCATATGGAAAAGAACCTGATATCCCCGACAGGCTATTTGAAGTTCTTAAAAAACAGAAGCAAGGTCTAATGGCGCTGAGAGAAAACTATGGCCCGATTGTGACACCGTCTCAGCTTGAGGAATTATAATATTAACCCCATTCTCAAGGTAATTTGCAGCGGCCGCATGCTGGTCGCTCTTTTGATGGGTTTTGCCTGCGGTCTGCCGCTTCTTTTGACCATAACGGTATTGCAGGCATGGATGAAAGACCAGGGGGTGGATCTGACCGTGATCGGGATGATGTCCCTTGTGGGTCTTCCATATACGTTGAAGTTCCTCTGGGCACCGGTTCTGGACCGTTTTACCCTCCCTTTTCTGGGCCGCAGAAGAGGCTGGCTTCTCTTGGCTCAGGCGGCCTTGATCTTTTCAATATCCGGGCTGGGCTTCACTGATCCCGGGAAGAATCCATGGATGGTGGCATGTGCGGCATTTCTGGTAACCTTTTTCAGCGCCTCACAGGATATTGTCGTTGATGCCTATCGAAGAGAAGATCTCCCTGATAAAGAGCTGGGGCTGGGATCTTCTCTGTACGTTAACGGATACCGGGTAGGTATGTTGCTTGCTTCCGGCGGTGGTCTGATGATGGCAGATCACATGCCGTTTTTCATGGTCTATCAGATAATGGCGGCCTGTTTGCTGCCCGGTGTTGTAACCACGCTTCTGGCGCCGGAACCCAAGATTAATGTGGGAACTCCGGAGACCATGAGGGAAGCTGTTTTTGATCCGCTGATAGAATATTTCAGCCGACGGGGTGCGTTATGGATACTGGCCTTTATTCTTTTTTACAAAATCGGGGACACAATGGCCGGCGCCATGACAATACCATTTTATCTGGATATAGGGTTTTCAAAAACCCAGATCGGTGCGGTGGTTAAACTGTTCGGCTTCTGGGCTACCGTTGCCGGAACTTTGATCGGCGGGGTGATCATGCTCCGACTCGAGATCAATCGCAGTCTCTGGGTTTTTGGTTTTCTCCAGGCCGCATCCACCGCCGGCTTTGCGGTTCTGGCGCGGGTCGGCAACAGTCTTCCCCTATTGTCAACAGTTATCGCTTTTGAGAATCTCAGCAGCGGAATGGGGACCGCCGCTTTTATCGCATTCATGGCGAGCATTACCCACAAAAAATTTACCGCCACACAATATGCGCTGCTCAGCAGCCTCATGGGAATTCCCAGGGTGATGGCTTCAGCACCAACCGGTTTTTTTGTCAAAAACATGGGATGGGAAAGTTTTTTTATTGCCTGTACGCTTATCGCTGCTCCCGGCATGCTCCTTCTTTTTAAATTTGCGCCCTGGAATCCCAAAAAGGCGGGATGAAGATATGGAAAATAAAAAGGTCATCGCACGAATAGAAAATCTGCAGAAACTGAGGGAAAAAATCGTTTCCATGTCCCCTGAAAAAGCCTTGAACGCTATTTTAGATTCGCCCCAACCGGCTGCCCTGATCCATTCATTCCCTGAAGAGGACTTTTATTTTTTAATCCATGAGATCGGGCTTGAAGATTCTCATCCGCTGTTATCCCTTGCATCCGCCAAGCAGTGGGAATACATCGTAGATCTTGAAGTGTGGCAAAAGGATAGAATTGAATTGAAGTCTGTTACCCGATGGTTTGACCTGCTGTTTAAAGTCGACCCGGATCGTTTTATCAAGTGGTTTCTTGACCAAAAAACCGAATTCATGGAATTTTATCTGTTCAAAAACATCGAAGTTAAAATCAGGGAGGAAAATCAGGATCCATCCGAATTTGGCAATGAGTTTTTCACATATGACGATACGTTTTATGTAAGGTTTCTCGACGGTACTTTCGAGCTTGAAACCGAAGAAAGTGAGTCAGACCAAACCATAAAGAAAGATCGCAACGCTTTTCTTTCAAAATTTTTCAAGACCCTTTCAGCCTTTGACCACATCACCTATCAAAATGTTCTGCTGGAGACTTGCAGCGTAATCCCCGCAGAAACCGAAGAAGAAGCCTATCGACTGCGCAATTTAAGACTGGCGGAAAAAGGCTTTCTGCCATATGAAAAGGCTATCGGCATATATCAGTCGTTGAAAGTAAAGGATTTTGAAAAGCAGGACACAAAATTTACGACAGCAGATCCTGACCGGAAGCTGTTTTTACCCGTTCCTTTCTATCATTCCGGAATGCTGGAGGAAGAAAATCTTTTTACCGCTGCCTTGAAAAAAATAGAAATAGATGATGTTATTGAACAGATTCAAATCGAGTTTGCGGGTCTGTGCAATCTTATCATCTCTGCTGATCGAAAAACTATCAGAGAAAAAGACGAACTAAAAAGCATTGTTAAAAAGGTGTGCGGATACCTGAATATCGGACTTGAACAGTTATCCCCTGACGACAGGACTCCGGATGCCGGTCACTGCGCAGTATTGATACGCAAATACCCGCTTTCCAATATTTTCAAGGTAGGATACCGCATAGCCCTTGATCTGAAATGGAAGGCCGAAAAATGGAGAGAAAAAAGCTGGTTTGAAAAACAAGGTCTGCTACTGGGCTTCTGGGACGAAGAATGGCTGGGTGTACTGGGGGGGCTTTTGATTAAAAAACCGCTGTTTTTTGACAACTATAAAACAGGAGTTCTCTACAGGGAATTTGTTTCCATGGAAGAAATAAGAGCTACGGATAATGTATTAAATGAAATTATTCTTTTTGACGATCTTTTTTCTTTAATGGCAATAAACCCTGAACCGGTTACAGACCGTTTTCTGACATATAAAAATTTTATACTGACGCTCTGGGCAAGAAATTACCTTGGCCTGTCAGGGGAAATTGAGCCGTTAAGTCTTGATGAATTCAAGCGCCTTTTTGATGATCTCTGGGCAGACAAAAAAAAACCTTACAAAATAAGACTGCCAATGAAAAAATCTTTTTTAAGCTGGCTTTCAGACCGGACAGGTTTCACCAATTACGAAATTTCCCGAAAACTGGGGCATACTTTGGAAAATCTTTTCAGCGAGATTGAAAACGAGTACGGTGAAGTATCAAGCAAAGATTTCGACCCCAGATATATTGACCTGTTTCTGATAGAAAGAAAAAGTGACTAAAATGAATAATAACTTGTCAAATGTTGAAATATCGGTCCAGGAGCTAAAACTTTTGGTCAATACGTTAACAAAATCGGTGGCACTGTCTCTCCGGAAGCGATACACTTGGCTGGGGGTGATCGTTGGATTGTTGATCGGCAGCTGCCTCACACTTGCAATTATCAGTTTGACATGGAAGCAGACGGATAAGAGCACGGAAACCACACAAACCCTTCTGGAAAAAAGCCGGGAAACGCTATCCGAGGTGAAGAAGATAAATTCAAAGATTTCACAGTTAGCTCATACGACCCATGCGTTAAATGAAAAAAAACAGACAGATAATAAGATGTCAGCATCGACTGATGTGGGGAAAAGAAAAATAAGTGCAACACAGGACATCATTCAACCCGGAAGATACACAGTATATGTGCATTATACGAATAAAAAAAATAAAAAATTGATGGAAAGGCTTTCTGTAAATTTAATCCATACCGGTTTCAAAGTAAAGGGGATTCAAAAGGTTAATTATCATAATCAAGACGTTCGTTACTTCCATGATGAAGATAAAGAGGGGGCGCTTGTTTTAAAAAAGCATTTAACCGGTTTTATTTCCCCTATTACAAGCATCAAAAATACCGATATTAAAATCATAAATTTGAGTCGCAAATATCCGAATGCGCAAAAAGGAGCGCTTGAACTTTGGTTAAATTTTTAATTTCTTATTCTCAAAAGCAGGATGTCGCCCGGGAGCGTACAGATGGATAGTCAAGTAGCGAAAGATATCCTGGAATTGGGTACTTTTTCAAACAGCTTCATGTTTCTTATCCTCTGTATTATGATAGGTTCCGGAATACTGGGCGGTCTGGTAAATTTCTTTTTATCGGAAAATCACAAGCCCCCTGTCTGGAATGCTCTCCTGGGCGATTGCTTGCTGGGGATTGTTGCAGCGTTAACCGTGCCGCTCTTTTTGAACATGATCTCCAGTAATTTGCTTGGTGTTGCGCAAAAAAAACCGGTCAATCTCTTCATTTTCAATGGCATCTGCCTTTTATTTGCGGTGTTCTCATGCAGATTGAAAGAAAATGTTTATCATAAACGGTTCCAAGTGACCGGCAATATAAATAAAAACCATATTAACGCCGATCCGGCCGAAACAGATTATGATTTAAAAATCCCTTGCCGGAAAGTTTCAAAGGACCGGCTCGGCCGGGCCGGAATATCGGAAAGTGAATTAAAGATTTTGCAGGTAATGGCCTCTGGAAACCATGTGCATCGAAGTCTGGTCGGTCTGCTGAAAGCTCCGGAACTTGCAGAGGAGCACGTCAATGAAACGCTTTCTTCCGTGATGGCCAAAGGTTTGGTTGAGCAGAAATTAAACACGGAACACAAACTTCGTTTATATCTGACACCAAAAGGAAAACATATTCTTGATAAATTTAACCCTAATTGAGCGAAACTCGAGGAAACGGAAAAAATCCTGAAAGAAAAAGCTGCACAAATACGGGAGGGCGACAAGGAGACGGTAATATATAATAAATAGCTGATTTCTTAATTAAAATCTGGCCCAAAAAGTACTTTTTTCCACCACTTCGACCGCACTGTATGCCAATTGAAGACTTTTTAAACTCCCTATTGAGCTGCTTGATGACTCTAAAATTAAAGAACCGATCACCTCATAGATATATACAAAGGATCAATCTTTGAGTGAACAAGGATTTTATTTTCGTTGGATTCCTCAAAATCCAATCTATTGCCCGGTTTTTATTTGGGATATAAATAAACAGGGAGGCAAATATCTATGGGACATAT
Source organism: uncultured Desulfobacteraceae bacterium (assembly GCA_964492995.1). GTDB lineage: Bacteria > Desulfobacterota > Desulfobacteria > Desulfobacterales > UBA11574 > S5133MH16. The sequence continues at coordinate 8,669 of CAZBOB010000069.1, forward strand.
ACGATTAGGTAGGCTTCCAAAGACACACAAATGGCGTGAGGTTTTCAAGGCCTTCGAGAGTGACAACTTAACCGCTGAGACCCTTGCTCAGGCAATAAGCAAATCAACTCAAAAGGAATTTGATTCATTAAAGGGAGATCGTTCTATTAGCTTTTGCTATTGGGTCCTTACCACAATTGTCTCAGCAGCAAACACTGACTCATTTACAGATAGACTAGAATCCGTAGGAATTAAAACAAAAGATGTTAAATCTGGGTTGGAATTTGTAAAAAATGTCGCCCATTTCATATCAGAATCATTAAGCGATATCGGACGCAATAACGCTTTTTCCAATATTGCTGAACTGAGTGTTAATGAAACAATTGCAAATGTAATAATAGAAAAATCAACCTCATTATTTGGTACTACAATAGATGACATTCAATTGGCGTGTAAAAGTCTATCGACTCAAAAACAATTTGGTTTGTTATCAAGAAGATTTTTTTCAAACTTTTTAAAAAGATCCATACAGTTCGTTGCCGATAAAGAATTATCGAATTATTTAGGAAAAAGCAAAGCCATAGAAACATCGTCAGATATTCTCTCTTTCCAAAAATCTCTATCACTTTATTGTTATCAATCATCAAAAATAATAGAAGAGTTTTCAGGGGGCTGGTTTTCTAAAGAAGCATGGAAAACCAAAAATAAAATACCACTGGATTCTGCAAAAGGTTTTATGGCCTATGCCTTGAAAAAGGTAAATATGGAGCTTAGTGGAGGTCAGGCATGATTAATGCGCTGATTTTGGTAGATGGAGCGAGCCGTCCTCCAAAGATTTCTAATGAATGTAAAGTAATTGAATTACAAACATATGGGAGAAACAAAAATGTTCGGATAGAAATAACAGCTCTAAGAACAGGTTTATTAAATGAAATTCCAAAAAGATTAGATGATCTAATTTCAATTGCGTCGATACTATATTCAGTCGATAATAGAATAAAAAGAGGGACTGAAAAAGATGTTTTTGGAGAGCGATGGGCACGTAATATATCTCTTAGAATACCAGTACATGATTATAAATTTTGGCAAGGAAATATAAAAGAATATTTAACAGATACACTTAGATTTTTAACTGAGGATAATTGGGACTTCCACTTTGAAAAAAAACTTTCATCCATTCCTGTTCAGCGTTTTCTTTTTAAAGGAAAAATAGGCGATTTACCTAATGTTACAACAATATTACCATTCTCAGGAGGTGTAGACTCTTTAGCAGCGGCAATAGAAACAACGCTTTCAGGAATGAGGCCGCTTTTAATCAGCCACAGGGCATCACCAGTAATTAGTAATCGTCAAACCAATCTTGGTGACCTATTAAGAAATCGTTTCGATATTTGGCCTTTTCCCCACATAAGCATGTGGGTGAACCGCGTAGGTGGGAGGCGTGCTTATGAAAACACCCAAAGGAGCCGTGCATTTTTATATTCCAGCTTAGCAGTTGTAGCTGCGAGTGTATTAGAAATAGATGATATTCGATTGTGTGACAATGGGATAGTTAGTATTAATCTCCCTCAATCCGGACAAACAGTTGGTTCCTATTCTACCCGATCCACTCATCCAAAATTTATCGCTAATGCTCAGGAATTATTTAGAATGATTTCTGGACGTAAGGATCTTTCCATAAAAAACCCATTTTTATTTCATACAAAAAAAGAAGTTATGGAAATTATATTAAAAAGTGGACACCCTCATCTTTTACAAGAGGCTGTATCTTGCGCTCATTCGGAGGGTATGACAATTTATCAACCTCATTGTGGTGTCTGTTCACAATGTATCGATAGACGTTTTTCAAGCATTGCAGCAGGGATGCAATCATATGACCTATCAGAGAGATACGAAAAAGATATTTTTACCGCCGACCTAAAGGAAGGTATTGATCGCACGTATGCAGAAAATTATATACGTTTTGCAAATAAATTGGATTCATTAAGTACGCCAGATATGTTTTTCAATGAGTATCCCCAATTATATGAATGCTTAGGCGATGTAGACATTGAAGAAACGGCATTTAAAATTTTTGAAATGTTTCAAAGACACCAAAGAACCACTAATAATGTTATTGAAAAAAAAATAAAAGAACATGCTGCTGATATAGTTAAAGGGACATTACCGGAAAATTCTTTGATAAAGCTAGTTGCAACTGGAAAACATTTATCAAATCTCCAAGTTGAATATATAAATAAACTCAGAACTATATTTGAAGAATCAATTCCGCCCGCATTTACCAATCAATTAGCAAGAAATGAAATACATGTTCAAGATATAGGACAAGCAGCATTAATTGCGGCAAAGGAAAGATTAAATAGAGAAGCTCCTCAAATCCCTTTTGCCACAATTACTACTAAACCAGACTTTTCTGCACAAGCGGCTAATGGAGATTCATTGTTCATTGAGTTTAAGTATATTAAAGAGAGAAAAAGACTTAACTCCATTAACACTGAAATTACAAGTAGAGTTACTATTTATAGATATCAGGGCGCTTGGGCGTTATTTGTTGTGTATGATCCAAATAGAAGCATAAGAGAAGATCAGAAATTCATAGATACTTTTGAAAAATTTGATAAAATTTTTGTTTCTTTGGTACGTTAAAAACTTTTTCGAACAAGCTCATTCACATTGATTCCAAAAGCCTAAGGGTGTTTTGGCCCAAATGATGCTCGGGGTTCGGTATAAACATAAAAGGATTACCTAATGATCGATCAAGATATTTTAAAGATCACCAATGATCGAATTCGTATAGAAATTGAGGAGCAAAATAGCAATTTGCATTCTGAAATTGGACGAATCAAGGCAGAAATGAGTGATCGAGGACTGTTGCAGGGAAGTGCGACGATAACGCGAATTGCTGATTTATGCATAAATACTATCAAAAATAGAGCACAACTTATTTGGCAAACTCTATTTCGGTTTATAACAACAACTTGTCTCTCATACTCTCCTGATTTGGCTGATAAATTAAAAGATATAGTTGCCCAAAATCTTTCAGAAAAACTAGATGATTTGGCGGGTCATATTAAACAAATAGCAAAGTTCGCAGGCTCACAAAGTTTATCTGAAAAATTTATAAAAGATTTGGAGAATGGACGGGATCAAGCTCTTGCGAAGGTAGGGACAGAGATAGACCTTTTTGTGCATTCCCTAAAAAGGAAAGCTGACGATGGAACAAACGGATCGTCCTCAACAGTCTTCAATATTTATTCACCTGTGGGATCAATACAAACTGGAGATAGTTCAATAGCCAATATAACCCAGAACATTGATACTGAGGTAAAAGAGCAGATACGAAAGGCACTTGAGGAAATAAATTCAACACTCACTCAGTTTGAAGTTAAAATTTCTTTACCCAAAAGCGAACTGATTGAGATTGTTCAAGAAAGTCAACTGGAAATTCAAAAAGAAAAGCCTAATATTACAAGGTTAAGAAGTCTACTTGCTACTGTTGGGACATCTATACAGATGGTTTCAAGCTTGAAGCCTGCATATGAAATCCTCAAACAAGCATTAACCTTTTTGGGTATTTCTCTGCCGTAACATAAAGGGACTTTGGGCACGTCTATTAAATTATAGCTTTCTCAAAAATCTAATCCTGAAAACGATATGGAACTATTTCTCAAAATCATTTACGCCGCTTTCCTAATCTGGATTTTCAGTTTTTTATCGCCCTCTTGGAAAGCCTATTTAACAACCACTGATTTCGATATCTGTAATTCACCCGTCTTAGGACATAGCTATATAGCTAATTGAGGAGGCTTTGCATGCGTATCGTAGAAGAGAGAGTCTTTCTGGCAGGCACTGGGCGGTTGCGAAGTGGAGATGGCCTGGCAACGGATGTTAAAGAGTACTTCGATAGGGTTGCCAAATACGTTCCCGCAGAGATCGTTGCTATATATATTAGCGCTAATAGCGCAGCAACGTTAGCACGCAATCCAGATATTTTGTTTATTCTCATTTTTATTGCCTGCTTTGTCTGCACGCCCTTTTATATCACTCGTTTCACGAACACGAAGAAGGAAGCGTGGACAAATAGCGTGATGGGCGTCGTCGCGTTTGTCGTGTGGGCATATGCAACCGGGGTGGGAATCTTTAAGTACCTGGACTGGTATGACGCACCTACGGCGTCTGTAATTATGCTTCTCTTCACACTCTTTAGTGGTTTGGTTTTACCAATAACCAAGCAACAACCACCCAAACCGACAATCATCCATAATCCGCCCTCGCCAAACAACGATTAGGAGGTACAATATGGATTATCTTAAGAGGTTCGCCGAAGAGTATGATCTGGAAAAAATCATTAGCCTTGTCGCGGAACGACCGAACGTGCAGGGCGCAATCCTGACACTCGATGATTTTTGGCTGACAGCTTGGAAATATGAAGAAAGTGGTCGGCCTGAAGATTTGGAGCGTTTATTCTGGAGTTGGCACCAGTGGGGCGCTGGGCTCTACCCATTCAGCGTTATATTCTCTCCGCCGTGGATTCCACAGCGGCCACCTGATCTCTCATGGCGTCCGCCCCACTGGCGTAAATACTGCCATATAGCAGGACGTGACGAGGATATGCTGCCGGTCCGCCTCATCGTCTGCCTGCGACCGCCTACAAGCGGTGAGGATGTAGGCGTTCCAGATCTCCCACGATCGCGTTTGCCCGTGAGTTTCGAGGTACGGCCAATTGCGCGTCTCGCGACGAATCATCGCAGGAAGGTTCGCCCGGTCGTAGGCGGCATTAGCGTCGGCACAGGGCCGCGCGTGTATGGGACACTCGGAGGTATCGTTAAAGATAAAACTGGCCTGCGTTACGGCATGACGTGCGCACACGTCTTCCCATCAGCGACATCGGTTGAGCAACCTGCACCCTACGACGATGCACAAGCGACCACCATTGGCACGAGTACGACCTCGATCGTGCTTCAGCATTGCCCGGGGACAGGTCAGTGCAATCCGTACACCCAAAGCCAGCACATCACTTCTATTGATACAACGCTCGTTGAGTTTAACACCGATATCGCCGCAGATCTTGAGATCCTCTCTATCGGCCCTCTTACAGGTGTCGTAGCGAAAAACTCGATGTCACCTGGCCAAGAGATCACTTTTGTGGGCCGCACGTCGGGCAACCGGATTGCCGAGGTCGGTGGATTAGGGATTTTCTATCGACTCAAAATGAACGGGCAGACCTACTGCTTCCGAGACCTCTTCGAGATCCGCTGGCGTTCGTTCATCCGCACATTCTTCGGGCCTGTCGTGCAAGCTGGCGACTCCGGTGCCTGGGTGTGTGCAGAGACGGATCAGGGTCCAGCGTGGTGCGGACAAATCATCGGCGAGGACAGGCGCGTTGGTTACGCCGCGTTTGCTGAGAACACAATTGCAGCGTGGTCGGATGAGGGGAAGCACCTCAGTGTGGTGTAGCTACGCCCGAATGGGGCTCAGACCTTGATCATTGATTAATAAGCGGGCCTATCCCTTATTTAAGGACTTTGGGTACGTTTATTAGATTATAGCTTTCTCAGAAATGTAATCTTGGGAATGACAGGAAACTATTTCTCAAAACCATTTACACCGCTTTCCTGATTTGGGGGTTCAGCTTCTTTTTCGCCCTCCTGGAAAGCTACCTGAAAGAACTGATCAACAAGCATCGATAAGATATAACAACATCGGCAATAGGTCATGTATTGATATGATATATGCAATAATGCATAAATTTGATAATATAGATTTCAGAACAAAAATGTAATATTCCAACTACGTCTTATGCGTCATTTTCTGTACGACTAACGCGCAAAAAGAAGTTACGTCTAAACAAAAATAACCTTATGAAATCATTTTAAAATAATGGTATTTTCTCTATTATTCTCTATGTGGCATACGCGTCAATAAATGTACGTGTTTGCCCATATTTTAAGGACGCATAATAATAGTTCGAAGGAGAAAATATGAAATGTCCACATTGCTTGATTTCATTTCATGATAATAGGGAGGCGTTTCCTCAGGGAGAGGACTCCGATTCTGATTGGACGTTAATGCGAAGGACCTGCCCTTCTTGCGGAAGATATATATTTAGCCTTTATCAGCGATATGATAGATTTGTAATCAGCGGCAAAAATCATTATCATTACGATAAAGAATTTCTGTGTTATCCCAAATCATACAGCCGCACTCCTCTTTCTAAAGATGTCCCTGAGGTTTATACAAAAGACTACAATGAAGCTTGTTTAACACTTTTCGACAGTCCAAAAGCAAGCGCAGCTTTGAGCAGGAGGTGCCTCCAAAATCTTTTACGAGAGAAGGCCAATGTTAAACCAGGAAATCTCGCTAATGAAATCCAGCAGGTTCTCGATGATGGCAAAATGCCCCCCCTTATTTTAGAATCCCTTGATGCCATAAGGAATATTGGGAATTTTGCTGCTCATCCGATAAAGAGCAAATCAACAGGTGAAATAATTGACGTTGAACCTGGTGAGGCCGAATGGAATCTTGATGTTCTCGAAGCCCTTTTCGACTACTTTTTTGTCCAGCCTGCGATATTGAAAAAAAAGCGGAATGCATTAAATGCAAAGCTCAAAGAAGCAGGCAAGCCAGAAATGAAATGACCTTCGAACAAGGGCATTCACACTGATCCCAAAAGCCGCGCAGCTTTTGGTCCAGGTGATGCCCGACGTTACCCCAGCTTTTGCTATCTGCAATTTATCCTGTATTTTGAAGTCGGCTTTTATGGTTGTGATATCGAACTCTTGGAGTCACAATTCAAACATATATCACCGGAACATCAAACTGCGATCTTATCATCCTTGAAGTCCGAATCCCGTCAATCTTTGAATACAGATCCAGATTAAGTGCAACAACATCAGGTCTCTCCCTCTCGATTTCTGATAAAAGCTTTTCCTTTGTATAAATATAAGATTCCATTTTGAACCATACATTGATTACCCGGCACCGGATATTGTTTTCGGGTCCTTTTTCAAATAACATCATCGTTAGGCCTGACACCATAGAAACCCTCCTAGCAAGTTTTGCCTCTCGATAATACATAATTCATGCCAGAAAGATTATAAGTGACCCATTATTTTTAAAAAGTCTTGATTCCAATAAGTTAGAGCTGATTTCAAAACTATGGAATGGAATTATGTAAGACAAATCAATTCCGAGGGCATATTATTTGCGCATCCGCTTATGCACCCATGCACACTTTTTTGTGCAGCAAGAGATTATCAAATACAGGCGTTTAGTTTCTTTTCTTTTAAGATCAAATCCGTTTAACATTATTTACCCTCTGATTTCTTTCGGATTTTCAGATATATGTACAAAATAAGGTTTTGTTTCAGGTTGTGCTCATGGCAAGAAACCACACGCTTTTAAATGATCCATTTTCGTGCTATAGTCTCAATAGACCACAGCAAAGGCCAGAGCTGGGATCGGGAATGGATATCACATGCTTGCCTATCTTCCTTGAATTGAATATATTGTAAAAATTGCTGTGTTTGAAAATGGCTTTATTTTGCAATGTGTCTCATCTTCTGTATTTAAAGGTGTGGGCATGAAACATTAACATTTTAATCACCTAATAACACTCAATTTATATCTGTTTTCATAATATTTTAATTTAATAAAGTATGGAGAATAATAATGGTAAAAGATTTTGATTTATTAGAAAGCATACCTGATTTAACTAAAATTTCTAATAAACATTTTTTATCTGAATCTTGGGTCACAAATGTCATAGATAATAAAAAGGACTTTTGGCTTTTTGTGAGGCCGTCTCTTGAGAATTTCACTGTCAAAAAAGATACTGAGCACGAGAAATATATCCTCAAAGAAAATTTCAAAAAATACTTTGAAGCCGAATACCCTCAATGCTATATTGACAGCTCTTTTACTCTTGACCCTCTAATCATTGTAAAAGCAAATAGTAGTAAAATTATAAGTACGTTAGAAAAAATGGAACATGATTCTAATATTTTGAAGACTGAGTTTTCTAGACCAGGTTACCTTCTGCGAAAATCTTCTTTCTCACGCATTAAGCTTGATGCCGGAAGAAATTATCTGAATAAAATAGGCCGCCTACCTCAAAGGATCAATTTGACAATAGGGATGGTGGATACAGGTATTCTTCCAGCGCATAGAGAATTTCGAAACAAGAATATTATTACAGACTCTGTCCTAAATGATACTGGACGTGATAAAATATTTCATGGTACAAATATTGTTTGTATCATGGTTGGAGATCCAGGTATTATACCTGAGGCAACTCTCCTATCTGTAAAAGCATTTGATGTTCAACATGGCTTCCCAGAAAGCTTCTCATCCCACAAAGCTGCTATGAGGACGGTAGAAGGAATCCACAGATGCTTAAAGCGTGGTGCAAATATAATTAATGTAAGTATTGGCCATTATGCCTGCCCTCTTGGAAACGATCCATGTGAAGTATGTCGAAGTGCTGAATTGGCTCGTCGAATGAATAGTGTCGTTGTAGCGGCTTCTGGAGATACCAGTAGATGTGACGAATATGTCACATGCCCCGCCCAATCTTCTAGCGCGATAGCAGTCGGTGCTTGTGATTCAATAGGAGATTGGAAACTTTGTGATAGTAACCCGCGAGGTCCAGCAAAAAATAATAATCGCAAACCAGATTTTGTGGCTCCTGGAATTGGTATCAAGACAATATTTTGCCCTACCACCGGTTCCACTGGTACTAGCTTTGCTGCCCCTCATGTTTCTGCCGCACTTGCATTGACTCTCTTTAAATATTCGCCCTTTAAACTTGAAAATGCTATTAGATCCCTTGAAAGAAATGCAGTAGTTTGTCCTTATTGGTCACGTGATTATGAGCAGGGCCATGGTCTGATAAATTTAGAAGATGCATTAAGGCAATATTGATTCAATAAATATGCAGGAGTATAAAATGGATGAACAACAGCAAAAGGATGAACAAAAATTAATTGAACTGATACCTGATATTATCGAAAAGGACCGCGAAAGGTTAGTCAAGATAGTAAAAAAGACTATAGACGAAGAATTGATAATACCTCCATCAAAAGACCATTTGAGAAAGTGGGTAGAAGCAATTGCTATCAACTTGATATCTTCTGCGATTGGGGGCTTAATTGTAAAATACGGCCCGATACTGATTGGCGCAGCTAAATCGGTTCTACTTGATAAGAAAGAAGGCGACCCCTATGAAGTGACTATCTCAGAAAGATCTAGAATTGAGGAGCAAGATAAAATATACAGAGAGTTAATCCGGTTGATTGAAAAAGAAAAGGTCGAGTTTGAAAATGAATTAGATTGTAAAATGTTTACTCGTGGAATTAATAGATCTTTGGACGTTATAGTCAAGGAAGTAAAAGCAGAATTAGAAAGTCATCAAAAAATATAATTAAACCTAAAATCTGCAATTGATAATTTTGGGAGCAAAATTTGGTGCACGAGCGCC
>CAZBOB010000070.1:0-18013 GCA_964492995.1 uncultured Desulfobacteraceae bacterium
TTTGAACATAACGCAGAGATTGGGCAAAAAGACCATTTATGGATGGACACTAACTCAGCCCACCAACACAAGCCTAACATCCATTACATTCGTATTTGTCGGACCGGTCATGAGAAGATCTTTTGTTTTTTCAAAAAAGTGATATGCATCGTTTCTGTTCAGAAACTCGGCGGCCTCCATCCCGACATCTTTTCCTCGCATTACCGTGAAAGGATCTACCAAAGCGCCTGCTGCGTCAGTGGGGCCGTCATTTCCGTCCGTGCCCCCGCTCAGTATGACAACTCCAGGCGGAAGCTCCACAAGATCCAGGCAAGCCGCCAGGCAAAATTCCTGGTTTCTTCCTCCAAGACCATCGCCTTGGATCGTCACAGTGGTTTCACCTCCTGAAATAATACATGCCGGCGGAGGAATCGGTCTGCCGGTTTTGACAATTTCCTTTGCCATGGCGGTGTGAACGCGCGCCACTTCTCTTGTTTCTCCTTCCACCATGGAGGAAAGGATAAGTGTTTCATATCCGAGCGTTTTGGCCGTTGCACTTGCCGCTTCCAGTGCTAATATATTGCTCCCCACGATAAAATTGAAGACACGATCGAATATCTTATCATTATCTTTGGGTGTTTCGGAAATTTGCCCGTCCAGGCCCGCCTTCATGTGTTCATGGATGACAGCGGGGATATCCTTCAAGTCATACTTTTTGAAGATTTCCCAAACATCCTTGAATGTTGCACTGTCAGGCACAAAGGGTCCGGAGGCAATCACGTCCATCTTATCTCCCACCACATCAGAGAGCATCAAGTTGATAATGGTGGCCGGAAAGGCCGCTCTTGCCATCTGCCCGCCTTTGGAGGAAGATATGTGCTTTCTGACAGCATTTATTTCATCAATGCTGGCTCCACACGCAAGCAATCGCCGGGTAATTTCCTGCTTGTCCGAGAGTGTGATATTTCCTACAGCGAGAGGGAGCAGGGCGGATCCCCCGCCGGATATGAGAGAAAAAATCAGGTCCTTTTCCCCGGCGCTTTGCAAGAAATTAAGGATTTTTCCGGTTCCTTTTACGCCGTTTTCATCCGGTACAGGATGGCCGGCTTCTGTAATTTCAGTAAATGCCAGATCTTGAGTAAAGCCGTATTTAACGTTGATCAGTCCTTTCTGAATCCTCTCCCCGAATAGCTCTTCAATGGCCGCGGCCATGGGGGCAGTGGCTTTTCCCGCACCCACGAGGGAGATGCGATCGAATTCGGCCAGATCAAGTTCGGTTTCAGGCCCTTTTTCCATTCCAACCACCAGCCTGTCCCCTTGAACGTGTACAAAATGTTTTACCGCTTTGTATGGGTCTACAGCAGTAAGGCAGCCCGCAAATATCTCTTTGGCGTCGGAACGCAGGGTTTCTAATTCTTTGGGTTGTTTGTTCATATTGTCCGTCCTCATTCGGCGAGATTGTTTTTGGTAAGTTCTTGAGAGATGGCCTTTAGCCAGGTTATTAATTCGTAATAACTTAACATCTCAATAAAATATGGATCCGGGTCAATATGATCATTTAATAGACCAGAACTTATTGAGAAATTACGTAATAACCGTGTATGATTTATAGATGCGATCACTTAACAGGATTGCATCCCCTGCAAGAGATGATGGGGGTATAGGTAAATCTTCTTGGATCGGAAAAAAAACGCATAAATTCCTCAAAAAATTCCTCAGCCCCTCCTTTGTATTCTTTAAACTCGTATCCTAACTTTCTTATGGCAACTTCTACCTTTTTGGTCCAGTTAAAAGCGTCTACATCTTTTAATTCTCCAAAAATCAGATGATGAGGGGCTAGGTTCACATCGATATCCTGGTAGCCAAGGTCATAGAGAAAAGAATAAAGTTTTATTCCTACATAAGGGTCGAAGTCAGTATTTTTTTCCAAAGATTTAGTTAATCCGTAAATTGTTCTTTTAAGCCTTTTAGAAAGTCCGTAATGGTTCAGGCAGTTATAGTCCAGATCTATTAGGCAGAGAATCCCTCCGGGTTTCAGAATACGGGTTATGTTTTTAACAATATCAAAACTTCTAGATCGATAATACTCAAGGACAAAACGGACCCAAATAAAATCAAACATTCCAAGATCTTCTAAGGGGTTACATATATCTCTACATATATATTTTATACTTTTTTTATTATAGTGCTTTTTAGCGTATTTAATTCTTTCTTCAGCGAAATCCACACCGACAACTTCACCATTTGGTTGAATAAGTTTATGTAAATGAAAACAAGTTTTACCAGAGCCATACCCTAAATCGGCGACTCTCATGCCAGGTTTTATCCCGGCCCAAAGGGCCTGATTTTCAACCAGCTTACCGTCTGTTTTAAGGTCGAGACGAAGCGTCTCCTCGTTATTTTGCATTAAATATTTGGTATGAGGCATACCCGAGTCCTCTAATCACAATTAAAATGGGTTAAAAGAAGTTAGAAGTTAAATGAATAAACGGTGTCTATCATAGAATTATTATCTGTTCAATCATATTTAAATAATAAAAAAGGGCGGCATTGTGCCTCATAACATGAATATTTCATGATCGAATATAACCTGAGATACAGTGAAGACCTTCTGCGTAACCTTGGTGAGTAAAGGATAGGCCATAAGTAGGCAAGCAATACAACATTAATTCTCTAAAGGATGAACTCCGTTTTTTAATTTTTTTAAATAATATAAATTTGTCCTTAAAGGAACAAATATTGAATTCACACCGCCTTTTAATCTGGCCAAAGTAAATAGACGTTTTATTATAGATGGATAAGAATAAAATTTCTCATACAATATCCAATAATAATTTTGAAGTTCTTCACCTTGAAAGAACTTTGGTTGGAAGGTAACCACTGTTCCATTTTGATGATCCCAATTATGATCTTTTATACGATTTTCCTCGAGGAATTGTTCTCTCAGCTCTGTACCAGGAAGTAGCATGAGTAAAAAAAAATTGGCGTAACTGACTTTCAGACGTATTAGTTGTTGAACCATATCATCTAAGGTTTCTTTTGTGTCTCCGTCTAAGCCAATTATCATGCATGCAGTTACGCGGATATTATATTTGTTAAGTAGCGCAAATAACTTTTCATAGTCTGCCATCCTATTGACCTGCTTGTTAATATTTTCTAGATTCTTTTCTGAAAAAGTTTCGATGCCTATTAATACTGCAGAGCAGCCTGATTTGCTCATATTATTAATCAGATGTTCATGCTTATAAATGTTTGTGCTTGCTTGACAAATCCAGGAAAAATTGTGTTTTTTTAATAATCCAGTGAGATCTCTGGCAAAATTAATATCAGCAATAAAATTATCATCAGAAAAAAATATTCTATTTGTACCCAACGATTTAATATGTAAAAGTTCCTTCTCGATATTTTCTAAAGGCTTTGTCCGGATTTTAGGGCCCCAGAATTTTGTGACACTGCAAAATTTGCAGTTGAACGGGCACCCTCTTGAGGTCTGTATTGGCAGGCGTGGCATATGGGTTCCGGTAGAACTTCGATATCTGTTAAGTTTCAGTAGTTCATATCTGGGAATTACTAGCTTTTTCAGGTCTGTGTATGTTTCCGATTTATATTCTTCTTTCAGTCGGCCGTTTCGAAAATCATCAATAATTAATTCCCATAAATCTTCTGCTTCACCAATCAGAATACTATCTGCATGTTTTTTTGCCTCATGTGGCATTGCTGAAACATGTATGCCACCCATGATTACCTTTTTAGCTTTTCTTCTAAAAACACCCGCAATTTCATAAGCCCTATTGATCTGATTGGTAATTCCCGTTATTCCTATCAAATCTGCATCTGTATTGTAATTTATTTCATCAACACTTTCATCACATAACTCAACATCAATATTTTTTGGCGTGAGACCTGCGAGAACAGCAAGGGTAATAGGAGGAATGTAAGCCTTCTTTTTGTACTTATAATCATAACTGCCTCGTTTTTTAGGATGTATTAATAATATTTTCATAGTCCTATAACCTTATGAATAGATTCTTAAAACGATAAAAAATTGCTTTTTTAATGGCGCAATATAAACCAAATAGATTGAAACAACCTTTTATTGTAACTTAATGGTATAAGAAGATTTTTTAAATTTTTATTTGTCTAACTCATTCTTTACAACCCGCCCAATTTTTTCTAATAGATATGGCTTTTTTACATATGAAGTTGCACCTAATCTTTGAGCCTCTTTTACACGATCCGTTTCAGAATAACCGCTTGTGATGATTGCTTTCTGATTGGGATTTATTTTGAGAATTTTTTTGTATGTGTCGAGTCCATCGATCCCCGGCTCCATGATCATGTCCAATACCAGTAGGTCTGCTGAATGATTCTTCATATAATTGACGGCTTCTTCGCCGCTTGGAACAGAGTCAACAGAATACCCCAATTTTATTAACATTTCAGAGGCGATTTCTCTCTGAGCTTCCACATCGTCTACAACTAAAATTGATTCTCCCTTGCCCATAATATCTTGAATGGAGGATACGAGTTTGTCGTTGGGAATTTCCCGCCTTACTGCTGGAAAATAAATTGTAAATTTGGTTCCTTTCCCTTCAGTGCTCTTTACGTCAATATATCCTTTGTGGTCTTTTACGGTGCCCCAAACTACGGCCATACCCAATCCTGTACCGCTTTTTCCCATTACCTTTTTTGTGTAAAAAGGTTCAAATATCCTCTCTAAATCTTTAGAAGGGATGCCAATGCCCGTATCAACAACAGTAAGCGTAACATAATCCCCCTGTTTGACCTTGTCATAACCATTTAAGGATATATCAACATATCGGTTTTTTGTAGATATGTTTATTTCTCCTGAATTGGGAATCGCCTCGGCAGCATTGGTCACTAAATTCATAATTGTTTTGGATAAATGAACCGGAGAACCTGAAATATTCAACAAGTTTGTTTCAAACTCTGTCTTGATATGAATATGAGGGTGGTATGTTTTTAAGTTTTCAAATTCAGGGCTTGTCAAGTATTCGGAAATAATAGAATTTAAATCTACAACTTTGGTAGTGAAAACCCCTCTTCTGGCTAAAGTCAACAAATCCTGAACAATAGCGGCGGCTCTTTCCCCTGACTTTTGTATCGTTAATATAGGCTTTCTTTGAGGGCTGTCCGAAGGAATATCCATTAATAATAATTCAGGGTAGCTTACAATACCGGACAGGATATTGTTTAGATCGTGCGCTACACCGCCGGCGAGAGTCCCTATAGCTTCCATTTTTTGTGCTCGCTGGAGCCGGGCTTCCAAATTCCGTTTTTCAAGTTCCGCACTTTTGAGTTCTGTAATATTGGTACCGATACAAAGAATTTCTTTGAAATTTGTATTACTATCGAATATGGGCCTGTAAGTCCATGCAATCCAAACTTTTTTGCCATTTCTCAGAACGCTTTCTTTTTCATTAATAATTGGTTTTTCTGGATTTTGTGTTAGAAGGTTTAACAGTCTACCAAGATAATTTTTCGTTGCTTCTGTATTTGGGAAAATAGTGCCTTTTAAACTTTTTCCCAGTATCTCATTTTCAGTATAACCAAAAAATTCTTGTGCAAATTCGTTAAAGAAAGTGATCTTTCCCTCGATATCTCTTCGCATAATGATGCTGTTGGCATTCTCAACAAGTTCACGGTAATTTTTTTCGCTTTCTTGAATTTTCTGAAAAGACATGGCATTGATGATGCCAACGGCTATTTGTGAGGCAACACCCATTAAAAAATTCATGTCACTGTTGGTAAGCGGTCTTTTTGACTTGAGATTATCTACAGCCAATATGCCCAAAGATTCATGTTCATAGATAATAGGGGCACATATCAATGACTCCCCTCCTATCTTTTTAGCCAATTCCAGGCTTTTTTTTGAGAGCGTTTTTTCAATTTCAGCAATATCATTTACCAAAATAGGATTCTGATCCCTAAAAGCTACTACAAAAACCCCTTTGGATTTGGGATTGTCAAGGTGAAATTCGCTTTGTTCTAAGAGTAACTTCTTCTCATTGTCGTAGCCGTATCCAGCGGCGTAATAAAGACGGGTTTTATTAGTATTGGCAAGCAAAATCAATCCGCGGTCAAAATCCATGTGCATTTCCATAATATTGGTCGCCGTTTTGATAAGTTTATCAATATCCAATATCGAGGAGGTAGCCCTACCTATCTCTTGAACAAGCAATGCATTGTTATGACGAATATTCATCTCATATATAAGATCTTTGGCCGCATCGCCTTGAGTTTCAACAGTTTTGGCCAACTCCTTTTTTTCAAGATGATCGGAAAAAAGTGAACAGGCCATGGTGGTAAACGAACAAAGCAGAACTATAATACTCCAAGCCATCAAGGGTAAGACAAAGAAGAGACCCAAAGAGATAAAGATGCTGATCAATAGAGAATAGTTACGTATCCGTTTCCAGATAAGAGAAGCAGTTTTTTCCCAAGTAATTATATAGTGACAGGCATGATCTCCTTTGTGAAAACAAAAAGGGTGTTCAATATTGGCAAGGTTGTTTGTAAATAATTTTGCCAGGGATTCAAGGAAGCCGATACGATTCTCACATTGATACGATTTTTCATTTACTCCCGGTTTAGGGGTTGAAATAATTTCAACCTTGTTAGGCCCAATTTTTTTTGTTTTAATATCAGAACCTCGGCTCATTAGAGGATAGATTTTCCTCATCAAGAGATAAACAGTGGCCAGGTTCATTAATCCTAATGCGTATTTTTTCCCGGGGCCCAATCCTTCATATGACATAAGGTAGCGACCTGCTTCCCTGGCAATATTCGGGTTGCCGGTTTTTTTAACCAGAATTTTTTGAAAGCGATCTGCCTGGTCCTGGCTGAACCAGTGGGCCGGATCCTCCACCTCATATTTGGTCATTCCCGAATAATTTAAAATAGAATCAATATCCAAATCAGGATAAGTCTTCTTTATAAATGCTAAATATGTTTTGGTTATTCCACTGCTGTATAGAGGTTGTCTATCGGTCAAGAGCCGGATTCCTGTTTGGATTTAGTTTTAAAAAATCATATATCCGTGATAACTTCTACCCTAATCCACTAAAATGCATAATAAATCAAACACATAAAATATCTTCCCGTTTTGTTTACGCTCAATCAGGGTTCTACACATTACGGCACTATTAGATGAATTTGCGTAGGGGTTTTAAATATAAAGAAAAATGTTTACTTTCTTGCACTTAACTTTACAGAAAAGAGAACTTTATGTCAAGCTAAGAAGTGTGGCGAAAAGTGAATATACAGGCCGGAGACATGGTAAACATAAGAATGAAAGTGATGGATATTTTTAACCGTTCACGGGTTCAGGGCAAGGGATTCATGTTCCTTTTACCTAAGTGCTTTTCGGTAAAAGACTCAAAAATCACTCGCCCGAAGGGTGAAAATTTCTGAGAAATTGAACAAGAAAATTTTCGGTACAAACTGTCACCTTAAAACTAGAAGCAAAATTGTAAATAACAAACTGTTTTCATAACTAATAAAAAGGCCTCTCGATAATTTTCATGAAATATTCGGGCTAGAAACGTTCGATGAGTTTGTTAATCAGGTAAGTACTCTCCCGCATAGCCTGTTCACTAAAAGGCCCGAACCAGTCTGTAATTTTTTTAAATTCAGCCTGAAACATCTCTTTGTCACCCTTTTCAACCATGTCAAGATTATTAGCAAGAGAACAAAGATATTCTTTCAGCAGGGCAAGCCGTTTGGGTGATGCGAATATGATTTCAGAGTAAAGTGAGGGGTCCTGTGCAAAAAGCCTTCCCACCATCCCAAGCTCTAAACGGTAAATGGGACTGGAAAATTCTAAAGTTCGACATAAATCAATTTGTTTGTGACACAGAAATTGACCGAATGCAAAAGTTGCGAAATGTCGCACCGTTTGAACGATTGACATGATTTCATCATGTTCCTGTGCATTCACCTGGAGGATAATACTTCCCCAGGCGCTGAATTGATCAATAAGCCATCGGCATGAGGGCAGATTTCTGCCGGGTGTGACCACGACGATCTGTTTGTCCATGGTTGATGTGGTGGGACCGAAAAGAGGGTGCAGACCAATAACCGGTCCCTGGTAAGCCTCAAGCATGGCATTTAAAGGTTGTTCTTTAATACTGGTGATATCTGCAAGAACACAATCAACCGGTAGGTGGGGACCCAGTTTTCCGGCGACTTCAGCAGTTACTTCAATAGGTACACTGATAATTGCAAGCTCAATCCCGTGGCAAAGCTTGTCGACATTCAACCAATCATTTCGGTCCAGAATGCGCACCCTGTAGCCGGAATCGGTAAACCATTTAGAAAAATATTGTCCCATACTGCCCATACCGCCAACTATAAGGACGGTTGCACCGGCACGGACGCCTTTTTGAGAGAGACGAGCGGCTTGCTCTACCCGTGACTGGCGGAGAATACGACGGTAAAGCTCTTCAATATAATCAGAATTTAGTCCCGCTTCGGCCCCCTGATTACGGAGCTGAGAAATCAGATTTTCTTCTCGGGCCGGGTGATAGACAGGTATATTGTGGGCTTTTTTAAGCTTAACAACCCGCTCGACTTCTGCCTGGCGTTTTGCAAGAAGGGAGACCATCTTTTGGTCAATGGTATCGAGTTGTCTTCTTAAGTTTTCAAGTTCCTGCTCAACCTTATCGCTGACAGGATTTACGATTTGTGTTGAGGACGGCTGTTTTGGATTATAAGTTTCCATGGTTCCGGTGATATATCATCTTCGCAAGGTGTTTGGCAAGTAAAGTATGCATCTTGTGCTTGCCTTTGTTATTAAATGAGGGTAAACATGAGATCATAAAGAACTTAGGGGCTTCGCCCCATAAGCGCTAAGTTATTTTTTGCGCCGGATGGACTGTGGAAGGTTTACTGAAAAAAAAAGAACGTCGAACATCGAACGTCCAACATCGAATGGTGAATAAAAAAACCAATGTTGAATAGCGAATGTTGACTCAGGAACAAGATGAAGAAACAGAAGAATTAATGGAGATTTTTGTTACGAGTATCAAAACGACTGAAAAGAAAAAGTCAATCAACGTTTGACATCGGATAGTTAGAAACAATTGAATTTTAATTGCGGAGCGAAGCGACATCATTATTCGATGTTCAACGTTGGACGTTCGATGTTGGATGTTCATTCTGTTCGATGTTGGACGTTCACTTTTTAATTTTTACAAATCATCAAACCATTAAAACGGTTAAGACATGTTTATGAAGCCGATTTGCAAAATTGTAATCATAACAGCAGCCATCTTTTTATGGTCATGCATGCCAAAGCTTATTTACGAAAAGTATGATCCCGCCGCTCAGCTTTTTTCCAGGGCTGAAAAAATGTTTGAGGAGAAATCCTATGAGAAAGCTCTTGTTCTTTTCAATGAGTACCTTGACCGATTCCCTGACAGACCTATGGCCGGTGCGGCTTTAATGAAGACGGGAGCTATCCATGCGGCGCTTGGGAATAATGACAGAGCTCGTAATGTTTATAAAAGACTTATAGCCGAATATCCGGAAAGTTATTTTGTCCCGGATGCTAGAATTGAAATAATGGTCACTTACTATAACCAGGGAGAATATGAAACAGTCATCGAGCAGGCAGCAGACTTTCTCAAACATGCTGTTTCCAGACCCCATATTCTCAGAACATATGTATTGGCAGGTGATACCTATTTGGCTTTGGGATCTCTGAAAGATGCCGTAGATTACTATACCCTGGCATATTCAAAAGCGCGAGATCCGGGAAAGAAGATCATTATAACAAAGCTTAAAGATGCTGTCCGGCGGTTTAGTACTCAAGATATCCTATTTCTTTTAAGCCGGCTGGAAAAAAGGTTTCCGGCAGGTTATCTTATGTTTTATTTAGGGGTTAACAGTGCCGGTGAAGATAAATATGATGAGGCGTTAACGGTGCTGTCGGAGTTTATCGAAAAGTTTCCGGCTCACGAAAATGTGCAACAGGCAAAACATCTGATAGCAGAAATTAATCAAAAATCTATATATAGCCGTTATACCATAGGATGTTTGCTTCCCTTGAGCGGTCCTTATAGACTCTACGGCAACAGAGCATTAAATGGCGTTGAACTCGCTTTGAATAGATTCAGCCAACAAAACAGTAACCCATGCATCAAGGTCATCATAAAAGATACGGAATCCGACCCTGTTAAAGTTGTACTGGCCGTAAGAGAATTGTTTGATGAAAACGTTGCCGCTATTATTGGTCCGGTTTTTATGGCTGAACCGGCTGCTCTGGAGGCACAGGATAAAGGGATGCCCATAATAACGTTAACCCAGAAAGATAATATCACGTCAATAGGCGACTGGGTTTTTAGAAATTTTTTCACTCCGATTACGCAGGTCAAGACTCTGGTCTCTTATGCCGTCGAAGAACTCAAGCTTAACCGTTTTGCAATCCTTTATCCCGATGAAAATTATGGTCAAACATTTATGAATCTTTTCTGGGATGAGGTGATCGCTTGTGGAGGTAAAGTTGTGGGCGTTGAATCATTCAATTCGACTCACACCGATTTTTCCGATTCTATCAAAAAACTGGTGGGGCTTTACTATAAGGTACCCGAAGATCTTAAAATTACTGATAACGATGTCGGTGATGAAAAAAATGACGATGCCGCTAACGGCAATGATGAAGATACATCGCTTGCGTATGCATATGAATATGATGAAAATATTGCAGAGGAAAAAGAAGAAAAACCAGAAGCCATTGTCGATTTTGATGCCGTTTTTATTCCCGATGCTCCCAAGAAAGCAGGACTTATTCTGCCACAGCTGGCTTTTTATGATATTATAGATACCTATCTTTTAGGAACCAATTTGTGGCATTCCGGCAGGTTGATCGAAATGGCCCGGCAATATGTACAGGACGCAATTATGCCGGATGGTTTTTTTGCCGAAAGCGCTTCAGAGGAGGTCTTGGATTTTGTCAGAGCTTTCTATAGGACTTTCGATCGAAAGCCGGAATTTATTGAAGCGGTGGCATATGATACGGCCATGATATTGTTTCAGATGATCAGCAGGCCGGACATCCGGTTCAGAAGTGCACTAAAAAATAATCTCAAAAAACTCACTGATTTTCAGGGGGTAACCGGGCTTACTTCTTTTGATAACAACGGAGAGGTTCGAAAAAAGTTATATCTTCTTCAAATAAAAGGTAACCGATTTATGGAGCTGAAACACAACTAGTGTGCATCCATAAAGGGCATCTTTCGGCCTCCGACATCGTTCTCGCTCGTTTTCAATCCTCGAAATAGCACGCTATGTCTGCGGTTGAAAACTCGCTCGGGCCTTGCCGGAAACCAAAATCTACCATTTCTGGATGGACACTAACTAAGCGACTCATGAGAAAATCGAGTTGCAGAGGAGGGATCAATCGTTTTTCAATGAACCCTGACCGGTCGCTCCCAGGACACTCATCCACAACTTTCCTTTGGGATCGATCTGCTTGCGTTTTCCGGCCGAGGCACTTATGGGAAGATGCACGAAATGGTTATTCCAGCGGCCGATGAGAAGTTTTGTTTTGCCCGCCATACCTGCATGAACCGCGTCACGCCCCAAAAAGCTGCAAAAGACATTATCATTGGCATTTGCGGGCAGACTCCGTATCATATAGCTGGGATCGATATATTTTACAGACACCTCGATGTTTTTGCGATTAAAATATGACAATATGGTATTTTTGAGGAAAAGGCCAATATCCTGGAGTTTGATATTACCGGATTCATCACGTTCGGTTGTTTGGTCGTCAAAAAACTTTTGACCTGCGCCTTCAGCCACCACGATTACGGCATGTCTTCTGTGATTAAGCCGTTTTTCAAGGGAATCAAGAAAGCCGCCCGATCCTTCAAGGTCAAAGTCTACCTCCGGTATCAGCACAAAATTTACATCCTGCTGGGCCAGGGTGGCTGTTGCTGCGATGAAGCCCGAATGTCTGCCCATTAGTTTAATCAGACCGATTCCGTTGGGATATCCTTCTGATTCGTTATGAGCCCCCTTGATAGCCTGGGTGGCAACGTCAACCGCCGTATGAAAACCAAAAGAGCGTGATACCATGTAAATATCGTTATCAATGGTTTTTGGAATTCCGACAACACTTATTTTCAGACCTCTCTGGGTTATTGCATCCGCTATTTTTGTAGCAGCCATGAGTGTGCCGTCGCCTCCGATCATAAAAAGGATGCCGATGTTCATTCTTTCCAGGCTGTCGATAATATCTTCTATAGGCTGGGGTCCCCGTGAAGATCCCAGGATAGAACCGCCCATTTCGTGTATATTAACAACAAGTTCAGGTTTAAGATCGATGATGTCGTGCCCATATTTGGGGATAAATCCCTGAAGACCATACCTGAAGCCGTAGATATTTCGTACACCGTAACTGTAGAAAAGTTCCAGAACGATCGCCCGGATAATGTCGTTCAAACCGGGGCACAATCCGCCGCAGGTTACCAGAGCACAACGAAGCTTGCTCGGGTCAAAGTATATTTCGCTTCTGGGACCGGCCAGCTCAAAAGCGGGAAATTCTTTTCCTTTTTTGGCCAATTTGATCAGACTGTTTAAATTTACGTCCACGACAACCCTGTCAGAATCGCTCACAAAGTTCCGGCTGTGCACATCATTTTCACCTCTGAGGATCGGTGATTTTATTTTAGGAGGTCCAAGGGTCGATATTGTTGTGTCAATGGAATCGAATTTCATAATATCCTCTTTTAATTAAACGTCTCGGAAATTCTATCCCGCTATAAGCGGAAAAAATATAGAAGCTTTATTTACCCGCTATACATCGGGAGAGAAAAGAGAAATAACCTGTGACGATAAATTGGCAATTTTTAAATAAAAAATCAAGAATTCTTTTTGATAATCTATAGTAATTTTCAGAGTTCGGAACATATTTTTGACAATTGATATATAATGTCAAATTTTTTGTTGACAAGCTTTATCCGTCTGATTATATTCCCCCAGTTTTTCAAGACCTGTCTATTTGAGGCTGGGAACAGAGGGCTCCCGGCTTTTTTTGATTTTTTTTCAAAAGGGGGTGATTACAATGGTTTGTACAACGGTTAGAAAAGGTTTTGAGTGCCCTTTTATGACTGCACAGGGGTGTTCTTACAATGGCGGCATTTGCCATGAGATCGTGGAGCAATGTGAAGGCTGCAATCGTACCACTGAATACGCTTCCGGATGGTACTGCTCGGCATGCCCCGATCCTTCACTGAAATGGAAAACCGGAAATTGCAACTTTGCTTCACATGTCACTAAAGCTGCTTCAGCATCAAAAGCGAAGATTAATCCGCTCAAAGCATCCAAGAGAGGAAACAAGTAATGTTGCTCTGGATTTACAAATAAACCCCGCTGTATTAAAAGAGCGGGGTTTTTTCATCAAACACCCATTCCGGTCCATGTCACCGGCCCTTTCTCATCTCCCCGATTTTTCAAGTTATTTTCCCTTGACATATTTTGTGTCTAAACGGTAAAATTTAAGACAGTTTCCGCGATCGCTATAAAAAAATATATAATTTATCATTTTTTTAGGTTAAAGGAGGGAAATTCGTGAACCCTATCGCTCAAGAGCTCAACCAGATTATCGAGAAAAATAATCCCCATCTTATGGAAATGCTGTCTGATATGGGCAGAAACCTTTTTTTCCCTAAAGGGATTTTAAGCCAGAGTGCCGAGGCCAGGGAAAAGGCCCATAAATTAAATGCAACCATAGGCATTGCTACGGAACGCGGGGAAACCATGCATTTTTCTTCAGTGATGGGTTCAATTTGCAGTATTCAACCCAGAGAGTCGCTAACCTATGCACCTTCCTTTGGGATTCCGGACTTAAGAAAGGTCTGGCAGGATTCCCTTTTTAAAAAAAATCCTTCCCTTGAGGGCAAAACCATCAGTCTACCTGTTGTTACTTGTGGTATTACCCACGCTATCAGCATGTTTGCGGATATCTGGTTAGATCCTGATGATGTCGTAATTTTGCATGACAAAATGTGGGGTAACTATAACATGATTCTGAATGTCAAAAAGGGGGCAAAAATAAGTCACTATTATTTGTTTTCGAAAAATTTTGGATTTAATCTTGAAGCCTTTGAGGAAAAGATAAGGACTGAGGCGCAACAACATGATAAGCTAATTGTTTTGATGAATTTTCCGAATAACCCCACCGGCTATTCGATAACCATTGAAGAGGGGAATCGCATCACAGAAATCCTTGCCGGGATCGCCGAAACGGGTAAAAATATTATAGCTGTTACTGATGACGCCTACTTCGGACTTTTTTATGAAAACCGGACTCTGAAAGAATCTCTTTTTGCGAATCTTTGCAACCGGCATCCCAGGCTTTTGGCGGTTAAGCTTGATGGCGCTACCAAGGAGAACTTTGTCTGGGGGTTAAGGGTTGGTTTTATAACATACGGATGTAAGATTGAAGGTGATCCTATGGCCGTATATGATGCATTGGAAAGGAAAACGGCAGGAAGCATCAGGGGCTCTATTTCCAATGCTTCTCATCTGGGACAGACCATTGTATTAAGGTCCATGCAGAGCGAAAACTACATTGAAGAAAAACAAGAGAAATTCAAGGTGCTAAAAAACAGAGCCGGACGTATAAAAGAAGTACTTTCTGATACCAGATACAAAGAGGCCTGGGACGTTTATCCTTTTAATTCCGGTTATTTTATGTGTATCAGGTTAAAATCGGTGGATGCTGAGACGCTCAGGCTCCACCTTCTTGAAAAATACGGCGTAGGCCTTATATCCATGGGAAAAAGGGATTTGAGAATCGCTTTTTCTTGCCTGGATGAAAGCGATATACCTGAACTTTTCAATATTATTTTTCAGGGTGTAGAAGATCTAAAAGGACTGAATGCATAAAACCCAACCCGGACAAGCCCGCCCTCCTGCCAAGTGGAGTATGGCGGACGGGCCGGAACCAAAAATATTTGCCACACCAAGACACAAAGGATATATTTATTATTCTTTCTTCGTGCCTTGGTGCCTTAGTGGCAGAATGGAAAAAGTTTTGCCACAAAAAGCAAATAATTTACTACCAAGGAACTAAAGTTTGCGTTAATTTTTTTCGAAAGATATATATAATAATTACAATGTGGTATTGAGATTTTATTATCAATATCCACATACCCATACAGGGTATGCAGAATTTAATAACCGATAGTTGTTTTGGTTTGCAGGACGGTTTGATATTCTTGATTAATGTTTGAGATGACGGTACAGGCTAACCTGTGGGATTATTGAATGGTTATAAAAAAATAATCCAATTCATTACCGGTAAAGAGCAGTCCATCAATATCGCCCATGCCGGTAAGTGGACCTTATACTTTGTATTAATAGGGCTTATCGCCGGCCTTGGATCTATCGTTTTTAATTACCTGTGCCGGCTCGGTCTACATTATTTTATGGATTTTATGGCCGGCTACCGGCCCCCTTATCCAGCCGGTGAACATCATCTCCTTCCCCCCACAAGCACGCCATTCAACCGTATCACCCTTCTTTTTCTTCCTACACTTGGCGGTCTTATCAGCGGATGGCTGGTATATACCTATGCTCCGGAAGCCGAAGGGCATGGAACGGATGCTGCGATTGATGCCTATCATAGAAAAGGCGGTTTCATGCGCAGCAGGGTTCCGATTATTAAAACCATAGCATCTGCTCTGACCCTTACAACCGGTGGATCAGGGGGAAGAGAAGGTCCCATTGCTCAAATTGGAGCAGGTTTTGGTTCATTCCTGGCAACGACCTTAAAACTATCAGACCGGGAACGCAGGATAATGATGGCTGCTGGAATGGGGGCCGGCGTGGGGAGTATCTTCAGGGCCCCTCTGGCGGGGGCTCTTTTTGCTGCCGAGGTGCTCTACCGTGATCCTGAGTTTGAGTCCGAGGTCATCATCCCTGCGGGCATCTCCTCGGTTGTGGCCTATTGCCTGTTTTGCCTCGTGTTCGGCTGGGGGTCTTTGTTTGAGTCGCCTGATTTTGTATTTCGCAATCCCTTAGAATTAGGACCTTACCTTGTGCTTGCATTAATTCTCGTAGCTACAGGCGTTCTTTACATCAAATCATTTTATGGTCTCATGGGCATTTTCAAATCTATCAAAATTCCAAATCACATCAAGCCGGCTATAGGAGGTCTGTGTACCGGCATTATCGGCTTTTTTTTACCTCAGACTCTGGCGTTTGGATATGGATTTGCCCAGAAAGCGCTTTTCAATGAGCTAACCATACCCTTTTTATTTTTTCTTGCTATCGGAAAAATATTTACCACATCATTCTCCATCGGATCCGGGGGCAGCGGCGGGGTATTTGGCCCTTCAATAGTCATCGGCGGTGCAATGGGCGGTGTGGTGGGAAAAATTTTTCACCAGATTATGCCGGGTGTTGTCACTGAACCCGGAGCCTTTGTAGTGGTGGGTATGGCAGGCTTTTTTACGGCTGTGTCGAACACTCCGATTTCTACCATCATATTTGTCAGTGAAATGACTGATTCCTATCAGCTGCTTCTGCCCAGCCTTCTGGTATGTTCAGTATCTTATCTTGCGGCACGGAAATGGACAATTTATGACAGACAGGTCAAAAGCAAGGTCAGCTCTCCGGCCCATGCAGGAGATTTCTTTGTGGATATCTTACAGGCTATCAGAGTCAAGGATCTAATGCACCTTGTTAAAAAAGTGGAAGTTATTCCCCGGAACATGACCTTTCGTGATTTCAGGGAATTTTTTTCAGAAACAAAACAACACTATTTTCCGGTTGTGGACCAGTATGATAGACTGACGGGAATATTTTCCAGTACAGATATCAGAAGTGTACTTTTTACACGGGGAATCGGGCAGCTTGTGGTGATGAATGATATTGCCACTTTTGACATTATACTAACGACGCCGTCCGAGGACCTGAATGCCGTGCTGCAGAAATTTACCATAAAAAATATCGACAGCCTGCCGGTTGTAAAGGATGATGACCATGGTATTCTGATCGGCATGCTGAACCGGAGAGAGGTTATTTCATATTACAACGAGCAGGTTCAGAATATGAAAAACAGGGGTTAACCTTAAATTTCTCAGGAAAAATTTTTTAGTATTTATCAATAGTTGACGTGCATAAGGAATAACCCGTGTGCCGGTGCGGTTATGCCGGCAAGGTTGCGATCCTTTGAGACGAGTATTCTGTTAATGTCCCGGGGCGTAATTTTGCCCAGCCCTACATCCACAAGTGTTCCGACAATATTTCGCACCATAAACCTCAAGAAACCGTTTCCTTCTATTTTAAAAACCAGATATCCGTCATCCATTTTTTCGAGATCCGCATGCATAACAGAGCGGATGGTGTTGGCTCTGGGACTCCCTGTGGCTTCAAATGCCTTGAAGTCGTGGGTTCCGATGATATAACACAGGGAGTTAAGCATGGCATCCAGGTTGAGTCTCTTTCGGATGTGCCAGGCATGCTGCCTGAAGATTGCGGCAGGCAGGTCGCGATTTAATATTCTGTAATGATAAGATTTGCTTTTAACATCATAGCGCGCATGAAATTTCACTGAAGCCTGTGTGCATCTCGTGATGACAATATCTTTGGGCAGAAGGCTGTTGAGGCCTTTTAGAAAAACGCCGGGATCTAACGCTGTATGGCAGTGAAAGTTTGCGACCTGGCCAAAGGCATGCACACCGGCATCTGTCCTGCCGGCACCTGTCAGGGTAACTTTATTTCCCGTCATGGTCATCAGAGCTTTTTCAATTTCGCCCTGAATGGTTCGATCATCGGCCTGACGCTGCCAGCCGTGATAGTCGGTGCCGTCGTATTCGATGGTAATTTTAAAGTTCTTCAGCATTTAATAATGCAGATTGACAATATTTGACTATTCTGTCAAATGAAATTGATAAAGGAAAGATATGGGTAATGTTAAAATAAATTTAGCCGGAAAGGATAATTATGAGCGCTATAATCTGTCCCGGCTTTAAGGCCGCCGGGGTTGCATCGGGTCTTA
>CAZBOB010000071.1:0-3702 GCA_964492995.1 uncultured Desulfobacteraceae bacterium
GGTTCAGAGGTTAAAGGTTAATGGCACCACGATTTTTTCATATTTTTAATTTTAGGGCATCGAAACCCTGAACCCTGAACCCCTGAACCCTGTAGTTTATGCATATGTCTGTTTCAAATCGATCACATATTTATTCCGTACCCGTTCAAGGTAAATCAGCATGTTTTGCTCGGCATAATCCGGATATGTCCATGGTAATTTTATAAACCGACCTTTGGTATATATCAGGGTTAAATCGGCATAAATCCGTTGCCCAATATAAATCCTGTGACTGTAATTCTTGCCGGTGGCAAGCACAAACCTTTCCCGCAGCAGGTAACCCGGATCCAGGTTGACCATTCTTTTGCTGTTTTTTAAATAAGCCAGCTCAAGATCGTTGGTGATTCGCTTTATCTCTGACAGGGCGCTCTGCTTGATCAGCGTTTCAAACGCAAGCATCCGTCTGAAAAGAGGCTTTCCCATCTCCGGTTCATAATAGGTGGTAAAATTAAATGGCAACCATGAACTTACGATATCAACAGGGCCAAATTTTTCTGTTAGTGCTTTTACCACAGAAACAACCAGATCTTTTTCTTTAAGAAAAAAACCAATCACCAGCTTGGCAGGCTTTGGCGTTTGAGGTCGGCTCATAATCATCAAACTAAACGTCTAAGTTCTTAGCCTCGTCGATCAACATAATCGGGATGTCATCCCGTATTTCATATAAAAGCTTACAGGCATCACATATAAGCCCATCTTGCGTATCATTTAAGTATATGTCGCCTTTACATTTCGGACAGGCAAGAATATCAAGCAGTTCTTTACTTATTGCCATCAATCTCCTCCTTTACTTTAACCTAAGCTGAGCGTTTCAAATTTTAAAAGGTACTCAACTTTTTATTATTTTTAATGAATTATCTTGATTTCTATTTTTAAAATTTGAAACCTTGCGGGATTGCCGATCTTTATCCGCCTTAGGCGGATTACCACATCTACTGCGTCAGATGCCGTCCCGCATAGTTGACTATAGCGGAACACCATCTTCTCCCGCAGAGCGGGATTTCGCTACGCTCAACTTGCTTAATTGCAGCAACCTCGACAATCGCTCAATTTAGTTATAGTTTTTCCCTTATAAGGGATCGACATAGAATTTTCAACTATTTTAACTGATATAAACTTTGATAATTAAATCCCTGAGCATGCCTTGAACAAAAAAGTTTGAAATTTTTACATTCTTATGTATAGTGTGACAGCATTTTTAGTAACTTCTCAATAAATTATGGAGCCGGGACAATATGATTATTTAATACACCAGAATTTGTTGAGAACTTACCATTTTTATGTTTCCATTGTGAAAAAAGAGTTGAAAAAACCATTTACTTTATAAGGGTTTGATTATGCATCTTAGCAAAAGAATTCTTGTTACCGGCGGGTGTGGTTTTTTAGGATCCCATCTCTGTGAACGATTGGTTCAAGAAAAAAATGACGTGTTGTGCGTTGATAACTGCTTTTCAGGAACCAAGCAAAACATCGCTGATCTTCATAATAATCCAAATTTCGAATTTCTCCGTCATGATGTTACCTTCCCGCTTTATCTGGAGGTAGATGAGATCTATAATCTGGCCTGCCCGGCTTCTCCCATACATTATCAGTTTGATCCGGTTCAGACAACCAAGACATGCGTACACGGCTCCATCAATATGCTGGGACTGGCAAAACGGGTTAAAGCAAAAATCTTGCAGGCCTCCACCAGCGAAGTTTATGGAGATCCCGATGTCCATCCTCAGCCGGAAGGCTACTGGGGGAAGGTGAACCCAATCGGTCTGCGGGCCTGTTATGACGAGGGGAAAAGATGTGCCGAGACGCTATTTTTTGATTACCATCGTCAGCACAATTTAAAAATAAAAGTGGCCAGGATATTTAATACTTACGGACCACGAATGCATCCCAATGACGGAAGGGTTGTTTCAAATTTTATTATTCAAGCCCTTAAAGGAGAAGCCATAACCATTTACGGAGATGGATCACAAACAAGATCCTTTTGTTACGTTGATGACATGATTGAAGCTATGGTACGCTTAATGAACTCAGCTGACCGTTTAACCGGGCCTATAAATATTGGAAATCCAACAGAATTAACGATTTTGGAATTGGCAAAAAAAATAATCAAAATTTCCGGATCTAAATCAAAGATCATATACGAAAAACTTCCCCTTGATGATCCAAAGCAAAGAAAACCTGATATTACCCTTGCAAAAAAAGAATTGGATTGGGCCCCAAAAGTCGAGATAGAAGAGGGATTAATAAAGACAATTGAATATTTTGATAATTTGTTAAAAAATGATCCAAGAATTTAGACGTCTCAGTATATTGATTTAACATCTCAAAAATTCTATAACGTCCTGAAATTAAGAGTTTATTAATGGCAATCTGTTTATGCCATCAGAATGGAATAATGTAATATTGGGGAAAATCTGTCGAGGCAAAACGCCATAGTGTCGAAAAATATAACACTCAAAGCTGCTCTATATTTTTATAGCCGGGTTTGGGATCTCTTTATCCCTGCGCTTCGCCTGAACCAACGCCTTGCCGATGGATTCAGGCAACGGACGCTTCAGCATATGACATTGACTCGGGCGGATCTGTGGATTCAAGCCGCCTCTTCCGGCGAATCCTATCTGGCGTGGTCAATCCTCAAAAAATTACATCCCCGTAAGCCCATCAAAGTTATCGTAACATCAAATACCAGCCAAGGGTTGGCTATCCTGGATCGCGCCATCGCTGATATTACCCCGAACCAAAGAAGAGTGAGCGCATATTCGGCCTATTTCCCGTTTGACAAACCTTCCATTATGGAAACGGCGGTAAAGACCATCCGTCCGAGAATCATGATCCTTTTGGAATCAGAAATTTGGCCGGGTCTCCTATCCGCCTTGAAAAAACATGGCTGCAACACACTTATTATTAACGGTAGGATCACCGCCAGGAGTCTGGCCAGGTACCTCATCTGGCCATCCTTTTGGCGTATGATCGGGCCGGATAAAATTCTTGGGATCTCAGAAAGCGACGCCAAACGATTCGCCACGATATTCGGCAAAGAACGCGTAGAAGTAATGTCGAATATCAAGTTCGACAATATCGGCAATATTAATCACGGGCTCGAAACAGAAAAAGACCTCGGAAAAATTATGCGGTCCGGAGCACCTTTCCTTGTCCTTGGATCCACCAGAAGACAGGAGGAGCCGGTCGTCGAAAAAATCATACTTGATATCCGTCGCAGGCGTCCCCATACGGTTATTGGACTGTTTCCACGGCATATGCACCGTTTAGCATATTGGAAAGAGGCCTTGGATCGTATAGCCACACCATGGATGTTACGATCTCAAATTGAAAAGCAAGTCCCTGAAGGTACAGTTATCCTTTGGGATATTTTTGGAGAACTGTCTTCAGCCTATAAACTGTCAAAAGGCGCATTCGTGGGAGGGAGTCTTGCGCCTCTGGGCGGTCAGAATTTTTTGGAGCCGCTCACCTGCGGAGTCATACCCGTCATCGGCCCTTCATGGGAAAACTTCGCATGGGTAGGACGGGAAATCGTGGAACAGGGTCTCGTTCATGTAGCGACAGACTGGAAGGAAGTTTCGAACTTTCTTGTAAAGAGTATAGAAAAAACCACGCCCCGCGAAAAAGTGTGTAAAGCAGCTTTTATGTATGTGAAAAATCGCC
>CAZBOB010000071.1:3802-17690 GCA_964492995.1 uncultured Desulfobacteraceae bacterium
TAATGACTAATCTTCCAAAATGTTACGGGATTATACCCGCACGTTACGGGTCTAAACGCTTCCCGGGTAAACCCCTGGCAGAAATTTTGGGAAAACCTATGTTCTGGCACGTTTTTAAACGGGCCAGCCGCTGTCCGCAACTTTCTAAGACCATCCTCGCCACTGATGACAACCGGATTATCTCGGCAGCAAAGAATCTGAACGTTCCGGTAATTAAAACAAGAGACGACCACTTAAGTGGTACGGACCGGGTTCTTGAAGCCGCAGAACTGCTTAACGTGCCGGAAAACGCTGTTGTGGTCAATATACAGGGTGATGAACCGGCCCATGAGACTGCCATGCTAACAGAGTTGGTTTTGCCTTTTTCTGATCCTAATATAAAAGTATCAACTCTGGTCCGAAGAATCGATCCGGATGAGGCTAAAAACCCGGACCGGGTCAAAGTTGTTTTTGCTAAAGATAGCCGTGCACTATATTTTTCCCGTTCTCTTATCCCATTTCCCCGTGATCAACAGAAGGGTGAGTTTTACGAACACATCGGACTGTATGCATTCCGTATGAACATCCTGAAACAATTTGTGGCCATAGGACCGAGCAATCTGGAATTAACAGAAAAGCTTGAGCAGCTGCGTCTGCTTGAAAATGGAATACCCATTCATGTGGTAAAAACAGAACACCGGAGTTTTGGTGTTGATCGGCCAGGTGATATCGAGGCAGTTACGCGCATCATTATGGGGCAGACCTTGTAGTGGGTAGTGAATTGTTTTACTGTTCATGAGCGGTTTTAAAGTATGTTTTAAATATTGACAAAAAATACTCTTTCAGTCATACTCTCAAGCATGAATGAAGGTTTAACAAAATTTCAATAATACTTTAAAATCTCATGAAAAAAAGAATTGTTCAGGTTGGTAATATCTCCTGTGGCGCTGATCAGTTATTCCTCATTTCAGGTCCCTGCGTCATTGAGGAAGAGCGTATCATGCTTAAAACAGCGGACGTTTTAAAACAAGTCTCTGAAAAGCTGAATCTGCCTGTTATTTATAAATCCTCATTTCAAAAAGATAATCGTAGTACTGCCCAGAATTACAGAGGACCCGGGCTGGAAGAGGGACTTAAACTGTTATGCAGGATAAAGCAGGAGTTCAATTTTCCGATTCTTTCAGATGTACACTATCCACAGCAGGTTGCCCAAGCAGCAGAATTTCTTGATGTTATACAGATACCGGCCTACTTATGCATGCAGACAGATCTTCTGGAAGCAGCTGCCAGAACAGGAAAAGTGATCAACATAAAGCACGGGCAGTTTTTGGCCCCTGAAAATATGGCAAAACCCGTTCAGAAAGCCATAGATAGCGGAAACGAACAGATCATATTAACTGAAAGAGGATATACGTTTGGATACAACGATTTGATCGTGGATCCCAGAAGCTTTTTTCATTTAAATCAGACAGGGTTTCCCGTAGTTTTTGACATCACCCACTCTGTACGAAGATACGGGATCCCCAGTGCAGACCCAAAAGGCGGGTCTAAGGAGTTCCTTCCTACTTTGTCAAGATCAGGTGTTGGAGCAGGTGTAGATGGGATTTTCATAGAGACTCACCCTGAGCCTCAAAAGGCTTTATGTGATGCCTCAAGTCAGCTGAGTGTATTTGATCTGGAAGAGTTTTTAAAACCATTACTGGAAATTCATGAAATAGAGGTGAAATATAGAAACCCATAAATAGTGCCTGAACGAAAACTGTCTTTTTCGCCAATGTCTTCGTCAGACTCAAATTTTAATCCTCGAAATACTACCCGTATTCCTGCGGTTAAAATTTTCGTCTTCCTTGATCTTAACAAAAAATCCTTGTTTTCGTTCGGGCACTAAATAACAAAAGTGAACTATTATGGAATTATATTTAGATTCAGCAGATGTAAAGGAGATAGAAGAGGCGTTTCAGCTCGGTTTTCTTGCAGGACTCACGACCACTCCCACGTTCATGCATCGGCATGGCATAACCGATATAGACGGTACAATTCTGAAATTGGCCGCTGTGATACCGGTACTACAGATTGAAGCGCTGGGTGAAACATGTGATGAAATACACAAAGAGGCACACCGTCTTTTAAACCTTGGGTTGGACACAGAGAAAACCGTATTCAAAATACCGGTCTCCATTGAGGGGGTTAAAGCGTGCAAAATGCTCAAAGATGAAGGTATAAAGGTTAACATCCATCTTGTTTACACCTTACAGCAAGCCTACATGGCAATGGCTGCAGGAGCCGATTATGTGACCCCTCTGGTAGGCCGCCTGCAGGACCAAGGTCATGATGCGCTTGAACTGATAAAACAGTGCGTAAAGGCTGTAGACCATTACGGTTACCATACAAAAATCATGTTTTCTTCTGTAAGACACCCTGAACATGTGCGAAATGCCATAAATCTTGGCGTACATACCTGCACGGTACCCTGGAAGGTTATGAAACTGTTGACTGAAAACACTTTTACAACAATAGGAACTCGGCAGTTCACAGAACATACGCAGTTGATGACAATCAGGGTTAAGGAAGTAATAAGAGAGGCAAATCCTGCCGCAACTTTGGATGATACGGTGTTGGATTCGATTGTGCAGATGACCGAATCCGGATTGGGGGCTGTTGCCATTGTTGATAATGGGAAAGTGGTTGGAGTGTTTACTGATGGTGATTTAAGGAGACAGCTTGAAAAGGATGGAAAAACCATCTTAAGCAAAAGAATGTCGGATTTTTCATATAACCAACCGATTACAATCAGTGGAGATAGTCTGCTGTACGATGCTGTTGAGGTATTCAAACAGAAAAAGGTTGATAATATCATCGTGCTGGAAAATGATAAGCTTATCGGTATGATTGATGTTCAGGACCTGATTAAAATGAACCTGTTTGCTTGATGAATATAGAAGACATTTTTTCAAATTTGGGGGGTGAATTTATCACCCCTTTTATAGATATCATAGAAAAACTGAGACATATCAAAGCCTATCTGTTCGACTGGGACGGCGTATTTAACGCGGGTATAAAAGGAGAGGAAACAAGCAGCACTTATACGGAACCGGACTCAATGGGGACAAACCTGTTGAGATTTGGACACTTTTTAAAAAATAACGAGCTTCCCTTGTTTGGTATTATTACCGGCCAAAACAACCCATCTGTATTTCAATTTTCCAAAAGAGAGCACCTCCACTTTGTCTATTACAATTTATTGAATAAAATAGAGGCATTAAACCACATTCAAATAACACACAACATTCAGCCGGATCAGGTGGCATTTGTTTTTGATGATGTTTTAGACCTTTCCATAGCCAGCCATTGCGGCCTGAGATTTTTAATCAGAAGAGGAGCCGGCCCACTTTTCGAAACATATGTTAAAGAAAAAGGATTATGTGATTATATCAGTGCAAACAGCGGGTCACGGTACGGAGTGCGGGAAGTCTGTGAACTTGTTCTCGGAATTTCAGGTGTTTTTTCAGAGGTTATAGATAACAGAGTGGAATTTGGCAACAAGTATCATATGTACATTTCAAAACGCAACTCTGTTTCCACTGCTTTTTATACAAAAAAAGAAGGTATTATAGTTGAACAATAGGCTTCGCATTTCACGGGGCAGGAATACATTGAGTATTTCGAGGATTATTGATGATAATCTCCCATCTTACCATATCGATTCGGCCACCCTTCCAACCGTAAAGCTGTCAAGGCGGCGGCACAGCTTACAAAAAGTGAGAGCGCACCGATGATATAAACCCCATAAGCCTCCAAAACGTCGCTCCAATGACGGCCAAAAAACAAACTGCCTGAAAAGGTATGTAGAAAAACAGCAATAATCATAAAACTCAGCGGCACCCATTTGCTCCACCCTGATGGTTTCATGACCAGCAAATAATAGAGCAAGAAGCTGTGGGCAAGTATCAATAAAATGTAGTGATGCTTCCAGGATCGCTCCGATAGAAAGAGCATCGCTAAAAACACCATGGCAAACTCTCCTAAGTTTCCAAAATGCTTGTGATCTTTATGGGGAGTACGGCAGAACCACGCCAGGCAACCCACAATGGCAAGGGAGGCGATTTTGACGATTAAAGAGACCGTTTTTTGATCAAGAGACACAAAATTAATTCTTAACTCGTCGTATCCTCTCTTAACATCTGCAGTTATGGAAACACTATCTGACAATAGTCGAAAAAAAAGTCCGGTAAACGATTGATTGATATGATTAGTTTGCATATATCCAACCGGCATTCCGGTTAAAAACGGGTGTACCATTTGCTTGTACCATTCTATTGTTAGTCGGTTATTGAAATCAAAGCCTAAAATGAGTCCCGGAATGAGCCAGCAAAACAGAGCAATACCAACAATTGAACCCGCTACGCTCAACCATCTTCGTTTATATAAAAAATAGGGTATAAAAAGCGCTGGAGTTACTTTAAGAACAGTAGCCAGGCCGATGGACAGACCGGACAGGAAATCTTTTTCGTAGAACGAGCACAACAGCGCTACCACAACAAAACCGCCAATGACCAGGTTCACGTTGCCATGAGTTAAATCACTGATAAATACTCGCGAGCTTAACAGTATCAGTACCAACAATGCCCAGTCAGGCCAGGACGGACCGTTATCCCTGGCAACCTTTACTGTGGCCCAAAATATAAATAATATTATCGAAAACTTAAACGTTAGCCATGCAAGCGACCCAGCTATGGGACCCATTGCATAAAAAGGCATAAGAATCATCAGCATAAAGGGAAGATTTGGATAAGTCCCGCCTTCCGCACCATAGATCATCTCCCTGTGTTTAATCATTTCGGTGTACGGAGACCAGCGCAAAAATGCGGTACGATTTTCCTTTGCCTTTTTAAAGACCGTTATTCCGGAAACCAAATAAATGATTAAAAACACAACCAGCAATAGTTTCTTTGATCTGGTCGAAAAATTAAACATCCGATATATTCTCCAAGCAGTTCAATAATTTTGAACTTTTTCTAAAATTTCCTTTTTTGATCAAACGTTACTGTTCTATAATTGTTATCACCGATCAATAATGAACCCACCACCGACGCAAGTCTACAAGAAGTGATCCGTATATAACATTTTGTAATCATGCAACGAATAAAGAATTCATGTTTTGCGAGACCAAAATGCTTTGCCGGGTAAACGTAGTTCCACAATCATACAGAGACATATCGGTAGCCAGAAAATTAACCATATCACATTTGGTTTACTCAATATTTTACACCCATCTGTTGCAACCAGTAATGTTGCCAGCAATAACATACAGATGCATAAAGCATCTTTTGTTTGCACAAACCACTGGATCGCAGTATGAGAAGAAAATAACAGGATTGATAATAATAAACAACCAGCTAAAATACCGCCATAAAATATCGTAGCGATATAAATACTATGAGGATGATAAAACTCTATACCACTATGTATAAACAGATTGTCATCAGTTAGTATGCCATTTCCGAATAAGAGATGACCTTTTATGCGCATTAATGCAGCACTCCAAATTTCAAACCGATAAAACTCACGTTCAATAACCGTACTAATCAAACCCGAACCCGACCATATTTCAATGCAATAAATAGTTATTGGTAGAATAAGTAATAACAATACACCTTTCATGCTTTTTTTAGTCCCTGCATATAACATGAACATAAAGTAGAGAGATAATATGGGCCCCCTGCTCTCAGAAAGCAAAACAGATAGGCATACGATGATTAATCCGACAATCTTAACATATTTCAAATAGGTGTTATCCTTAACATCATTATTTATACAAAATAATCCAGCACAGATACCAATACAATACATATTCGCACCTAAAATCTCTTGAGGCACACTCCCCCAGAAAAGCAATCTCCCGTTGGGTATCAAATGGTTCAATATCCCATTCGCGATTGACAAACATGCTCCTGTAACAGCAGCTCCAAACAGCATATAAAGCAATATTTTCAAGTTGTTATTCTGCTTAACACACAACAGAACCATTAGAGTAATAAACATAATCTGGGAGAGAAAATATTTTAGATTGGCCAATAATTCACCAGTGTCAACGCCAGTACTCCACAGGCAACTCAAAAACAGATAGGTACATAAAATTATGGATAACCCATAAATTTTTGATTTCAGGAGTACAGATAGATCATTTCGCCATACGATAAAAAGACCCGGAATCAGGATAAAAAAATAAAAAAAATTATTGCGCCAGGTTTTACTTGGCAACAAAAAGAAAAAGGCAATTAAAATCAGGAAAGGCCTAAAAAGGATCTGTATATCCTTTTGGTAAAAAAAATTTTTAAACATCATGAGAAATACTTTTTCGCTTTTAATCAGCAATCAAACGGACCAGCTTCTGTTTGAAGGCTTGGTTTCCAAACAGTGTAGCTGCCCGTTGGTACAATATATTACCACGGTTTAACCGTTCTTCTCGAGAAATTGTCAGATATTCTATCATTTATTCAGATAGGGCCCCCGGATCACCAGGCATAACCATCTCTGTCCCATTACCCAAAACTTCAGGTATCCCACCTGAATTTGTGGAAATAATCGGGAGTTTTGCTATCATCGCTTCAAGAAGGACAAGGCCAAACGATTCTTCAAGAGATGAAAAAACAAATGTATCAAAACTTAAAAGCAACTGTGCCGCGTTCTCAATCTTCCCGGTAAAAATAACACGTCCGTTCAACCCCAACTCATCTACTTTAGCATATAAATCCCGGGCACTTCGCCCTCCGCCGATAATTACCAGCAACGCCTCGGGATACTTATCTTGTATCAATGCAAACGCCTGTAGTAAATAAATGTGTCCTTTCAAAGGCACCAATCGGCCTATTGTCCCAAATATGAAATTGTTTTTGTAAATACCCAAGACATCCAGCGCTTCATTTCTGTTCAATAGAGAATTTTCTATATCCGCAATATTAACCGCATTATGTATAGTCAAGATATTGCCGGGAGACAATCGCCACAAATTCTTTCGTAAATCATTTGAAACAGCATTTGATACGCCGATAATTGTATGATTTTTTCTGCATAACAAATTAGCTAAAATTCTTCTGTTTCGGTTTTTAAATTCACCGATTCTATGAACCACGGAATATATTTTTTTTATTGAAGAAAATATATTGGCAAAGATAGCTACATAAAACGCCTTGTAACGGTGAGTTATAATTAAGTCAATTTTGTATGAACGAATCACCCCTATGACCTTTTTAATAATGTCAAACCTGGTACCCTTAATTTTGGCTTTCTCATAGAAAATATAGGTGATATTTTTAGAATCAACCAGGAACTTAGGCCTTCCCCCTTGCAATACCACAACAACATTGTAAAATTGACCAGTATCCAACGCTTTTAGATAGGTAAGGATTATATTGCTAGGATTGTCATTGTATTTATAAATGATATGAAGAATATTAATTTTCCCCATTAGTTAAAACCTTATAATTAATTTCCAAATGAGGGTGGGGATAACCATTCGTCTTTAGACAAAAATGTTTTTAACTAATATTTCCTTGATAGCACATTAACTCCAATACAGGCATAATTTATTTGAAAAATTGTATAATACGGCATGAATGTAACGGTTCACTGTCACTACACATCTTAAGATTTTCAAAACTAAAATGCCAGGATTTTTTCCTATGCATTTACCCTGTTAGCTTTCGCCTTCCTGTTGACTTATTTTTGAAAAATGCTAAATAGATTTTATAAATCTTTTTTATTAGATGAAAAATGAAATTTGCATTTTGCCTGTTTAAATATTTTCCATTTGGAGGGCTGCAGCGGGGATTCCTGCAGCTTGCCGAAGTCTGTCTATCACGGGGTCATCAAGTAGATGTATATACCGGTTCATGGGTAGGGAGGCAACCGGACAATCTGCAGGTTTTTATTATCCCCGATAAAGGCGTTACCAACCACAGGCGCTATAAATCCTTTGTTGAAAGACTTGATAAGCATATAACCGTCGAACATTATGATGCCGTTGTGGGGTTTAACAAGATGCCCGGTTTGGATGTGTATTTTGCATCAGACACCTGTTTTGCAACCAAGGCGTTAGAAAGGAGTTTTTTATATCGTTTGTCGGGACGTTGTCGAGCTTTAATGGCTCTGGAACGTACTGTTTTCGACAAACAGGCAAAAACCCAAATAATATTGATTTCCAATAGTGAAAAGAAATTCTATATGGATTATTATGGAACTTCCGAACAACGTTTTCACTCAGTGCCACCGGGAATTTCCAGGGACCGTCTGGCCCCTCCAAATGTTCCGAGAATTCGGGATGATTTTCGCAGTGAATTTGCTATTAAACCAAATCAACACGTCGTGTTGATGGTCGGTTCAGACTATAAGAGAAAGGGTGTCGATCGTGCATTAAAAGCCATATCAGCCCTGCCGCTCCATTTGATGGAGAAAACCCTGCTGATGGTTGTGGGCAAAGGAAGAGCTGGGCCTTATCTCCGATTGGCAAAAAGACTGGGGGTTTCATCTCATGTAAATTTTGTCGGCGAGCGAGGCGATGTGCCACGCTTTTTAGTAGGATCCGACCTTTTATTGCACCCTGCTTATCGGGAAAATACCGGAACGGTTTTAATTGAAGCCATGTCAGCCGGACTGCCTGTTCTGGCAACCGATAATTGCGGCTACGGTTTTCATGTGGAACGGGCCGGTGCGGGAAAACTGGTGCCTTCGCCCTTCAGGCAAGAAACTCTTAACCATATGCTGGTTTCGATGCTGACTTCTGAAGACAAAGATCAATGGGGTCTCAACGGAAAAAAATATGTTGAAGAAACAGATGTATACAGCAGGCATGAAAAGGCGGCAGATATAATTGAGATGGTGGTAGCATGATAGTTCTACCCAAATCCTGGGAAGCAGTACTTTATCAAGACAACGCTTTCCGGAGGCAGGTAAAAAAAACGCGACATCCCATAATTAAGGAGCCTTCCTGAATACTTTTTGCCTGTAGATGAAACATGTCCCACATAGCATGAAAAATTTTAGGATGCTTTAATAAATGAAAAAAGATCTGATGCTTTCTGTCATTATTCCTGTTTACAATGAGGAAAAAACCATTATAGACATCATTGAAAGAGTACGTTCGGTTAACCTCCCCAAGGAAATTATTGTAGTTAACGACTGTTCAACCGATAGAACAAAAGGGTTGCTTGACAACTACCCGAAAAACGAACTTATTAAGGTTATTCATCATAATGCCAATCTGGGCAAAGGTTCGGCGATTCGGACTGCTCAGCAACTCCTCACCGGAGATCTGGTGATTATTCAAGATGCTGATCTGGAATATGATCCTTTTGAATATCCTAAGCTATATAAATTTTTTGTGGAAAAGAATGCCGATGCTGTTTATGGCAGCCGATATTCGGGCAATGAAATTATGGTGGATAGCTTTGTGCATTACTATGGTAACAAGTTGCTAACATTGTTTTCAAATATTCTGACCAATCTGCACCTTACAGACATGGAAACCTGTTACAAGATGATCAGGACAGACATCTTAAAGAAAATTAACATTGAATGTCAGTGCTTCGGTTTTGAACCGGAGATCACCGCTAAACTTGCAAAAATGAAAGCACGCATTTTTGAAGTTCCGATTTATTATGAGCCTCGTCTTTATGACCAGGGGAAAAAAATAACCTGGAAGGACGGTATCAAAGCCATTTGGTATATAATCAAGTTTAATCTTTTCAGACAGGAGTAACAGCGGAAGCATTCCTATAGAGAAGTATTTTCCTTTTGGTGGACAGCAATAAAATTTTATGCAAATCGCCAATGGTTGTATGAAACGTGATCATCCCTAATTTCTTGGGTCAATTACAACGGGTTTGGATAAGAAAGAAAACGGCTCGGATCAAAAGGCACAGCGAAAAAAAATGGCCTTAAAAATGAAAAAAATATCACGCACTCGGTGAATAAATGGTTACCGATGATAGAGTGCTCTCCCATGAGAACTATAGCGATTAAGGCCTAAATGTCAAAGTCAAGGACATCGATGACCCAAGTTTAACGGTAAAAAGGTCCAGGACATCGATGACCCAGTTGAAATAAATATCGTTAAGCAGTGAGCTGATAATCCATCTTATCAACCAATTCATCACCAAGATAGATTTGTAATGAACCGATGTTGGTAACAATCACTGCTTTTACATACGAATAAACTAAGCTCTTTGAAACTTCAAATTTCTCACCGAATATATCGAGCAATCGATTACTTCGGATAAATCGAATGAGAATGATATTGCCATCTGGAACGGTATCAAAATCTGGAAGTTTCGTATTGCCACCTATTGTGATCGGCTTAAATCCATCCTTGTGGATCACTTCCAGGGGCGTTTTGCCTTTTAAACAACTGTAACGGTGATGCTTGTTATGAAACCGTTGAAAACTTTTACTTTGCCGTTTTAACATTGAATAGCTGGCAAACCATTGGCGGCGAAAAAACTTCTTATTGTAAGTATCGTTAAATTTTTCAATCGCGCCATTACGCCAGGGTTCACCGATCGGAATAAAGACCGGTTGAACACCAAAATAAAGACAAAGCCGAATGACCAAGCCATGCGATTTGGGGTGTCGGTTGCTTCCTCGAAAGCTGAGTGCATTGTCAAGCTGAAGAAAGTCCGGCAGCCCGATCGCTTTCCAGCATCTTAAAAGGCTGGAAGCAATTTGACGATCCTCTTTGGTTCGTTGTGATTCAATGTAAACCTGATGACTCAACAGGTCCATCACATTGAACGAGTAAAATTTGCCGTCTCGTTTTATATATCGAGGGCCAACAAGATCGGCCTGATGGATATTGTTAAATTCAAGCGGTTCAGTGAAATACGGGTACTCAACGCCTTTGGGAATATACGAAGTTTTTTTTAATAAGCCCTTCGCTTTTAAGAACCCGTTTTATGGTACTTTCAGATGGGAGACTATAACCTGACTTGTTTAACTCCCACTTGATAGCCGAAGGTCCAATTTGAGCGAATTTTTGAGATTCTAAGTGAGTTCTGGTTGAAATAATTCTTTGTCTTTCAACTTTTCCAATTGAAGCTGGACGGT
Organism: uncultured Desulfobacteraceae bacterium; assembly: GCA_964492995.1. Classification (GTDB taxonomy): domain Bacteria; phylum Desulfobacterota; class Desulfobacteria; order Desulfobacterales; family UBA11574; genus S5133MH16. The sequence goes on from CAZBOB010000071.1 coordinate 14,882, forward strand.
TAATTGGAGCCTTTGATTTATCTTTATACCACTCAGGTTCTCCGCTTTTGTAGCGTTTGAGCCACTTGAAAAACCAGTTTTTTGAACGTTTAAGATCTGTGTATATTGATTTTGGAGTTTCTCCCTTTAGATAACGATTAACAGCTGTTTTTCTGAGTTCTTGTTCCATCTGATACCCCCTTTACCAATTATTTGATTGAGAGTATCAGATTGCAAATATTTTGAATAGGGTCATCGATGTCTTGGACATTTAGATCCTTAAGGTCATCGATGTCTTGAACCTTTTGGGTCATCGATTTCTTGAGCCTTATCACCTAAAATTTAGAGTTATTCGCTTTATCAAGTTTTTTTTGTTTAAAATGAATATATTCCTGTGCAGATCTTTTGAGTTGAGAAAAAACTTTCCGTTGCTATCTTTCTATTTTTTTGATACCCACAAAATCTCTTACAAAGTGTGGCCTTTGAAAAATGTTCAGTTTTGTTCAAAGCCAAGGAAGACTGTGGCTTGTGGCCAACTGGTTAGCTAATGATGTCCCGAGACATTTGGTGCTGTACTGCATAACGAACCTCCACATGCTCGCAAGGCGCCATGGATTGCGATTGGTTAAGGCTAAAATGTTTACTTCGCCTAAAATTATTCTCAATAGTTGGGATTATATGACTGGAAACCAAGATAGACCATCGAAAAACTGATGGCCCAATTGTATGTATGTTTAGCGACGTTACATGGTCGGGGTGATGTTATATTTGCAATTTATGAAAAATCATGAATAAAAAAAACATACTATTCATTTCAAAAGGCGAACACGCTGCGTCTACCCGTTATCGGGCTATGATATATTTTGATGCGCTCCGGAAAAACGGATGGAGGCCTATTCACCTGACCATACATGGCACCCTTTCCCGCTTTAAACTACTGCACAAAGCTAACCAGGCAGATGTCATTGTAATCCTACGAAAGACTTTCAGTATCCCCTATCTCCATCTACTGAGCCTGTGTTCAAAACATATTGTATTTGACCTGGATGACGCAATCTTCTGTAACAGCAACGGTGCTATCTCTCGCACACGCATAAAACGCTTTGCACAAGTTGTCCGTCGATGCCAACAAATTTGGGCTGGGAATGAGTATTTGGCCGAGGCTGCCCGGCGTTATAATCCAGCAACAACTGTATTACCCATTTCACTAGATCCTAAAAAATATGCTATTAAGGCAACAAAACCCAATGATAACCTTGACCTCGTTTGGATAGGCAGCAGTGCCACTCGAAGATATTTAGAGACAAGCCTGCCCATGTTAGAGCAGCTTGCAGACATTTTCCCACATCTGCGGCTAAAGATTGTAGCCGACTTTGACTTGCCGTCAGGGCGACTACATACAGTTGCTGTTCCTTGGAGCGAAGAGACAGAGTCGAAAGCACTTTCATCCGCTCACATCGGTATCGCACCCATGCCGGACAACCCTTGGACTAGGGGGAAGTGCGGCCTTAAAATCCTGCAATACATGGCTGCAGGCCTGCCCGTAGTCTCTTCATCGGTAGGTGAAAATGAGGAGATCGTAAAACACGGGGTAACGGGTTTCTTGGCAGAAAGCCCAGAAGAATGGCAAAGGGCGATTGCGAAAATAGCTCAGAATCCTACCTTGAGGCAGGTTATGGGTAGGGCAGGACGAAAGCGGGTTACAGATTATTATTCCATAAGCGTAACCTACCAGAAAATGGTAAAGGCCTTAGATATGTTATTATAGAACAAACCTTCAATGCCAGATTAAACAGCTTATAGCTTCTTCGCCAAATTAAGTTCCTTGAAGTATCTACCGGACCAAATATGAACAGCTTTGATAATAAAAATTGCATGCAAATCTCAGACAACTTCAAATCGAAGTGCCTTGTAACCTATTGAGATAATTAGGGGTGAAATCGATAAAATGGTAATTTTCGGACTTTTTACAAAACCATCAATAATAATCCTTAAAAGTCTGGATTATTTTATCGACAACCGGAGAAAACCATTTAATAAACGCAAAATTTTCAGCCTCCTCGCCCGACCGTACGTTCTATTAGTCTTTATAAGCCGTCGTGGCGATGAAGTATTTGCTATTTATGAAAAAAAATCTGGTAGCAGGTAGCCATTAGGCTACCCCCTCCCTACAGAACGGGTCGTACCGGCCAGGTAAGCCGCTCCTCGATCAGCGACTGAATGTTAATTCAAAAGTTTTCTGGTTCTGAGTGAAATCATGTAGAAAGATAAGACCCTGCTTTCTGAACCATTTAAGGTTCAAAACAAATCGAACCTCTTTTCGCTCCACTGATTGCCACTTGTTCATCTTAACCCAAACCCTGTAAGCTTTATGAGGCTTGAAACTGGCTTTAATCATCATTTTCTGAAACTTGCTCGGCTTTTTCCATTTCTTTAGCTGCATTGATCTGAGACGGCTGCGTATCCAGTCATCAAGATCCCTGAATAACATACGGAACTCTTGAATACTGAAATAAGAGATCCAGCCTCTCATGTACACATTCAGATCATGGATAGCCTGATGCATGGATAATGGGTTGTTCCTACGGGTTAATTCTCGAACTTTCTTCTTGAATTTAATTCGGGCTTTATTGCTCACCCGAATCTTTCCCCGAAGAATTTGAAATCCAAGAAAGGGGGCGTCTTTTACCAATGACACCTGACTCTTGGCCCTGTTCACCGGAAGATTGAGTTCGTCTTCTATATACCCGGTTATTCCTTCCATTACCCGTTTTGCGGCTCTTTCCGATTTTAGTAAAATCAGAAAATCATCCGCCCACCGGCAATACCG
>CAZBOB010000072.1:0-17538 GCA_964492995.1 uncultured Desulfobacteraceae bacterium
CTGGCAATCTCTTAAATGGCCCGCCTATCATCCCACAGATGCTCAAGCACCTCTGAGCTGATGGCGTGAGAAAAAACTCCGGATTTAAACGGTAGACTAATGCCGTCTGCTACGACATAATATCCTTTTCCATATGAATGTTTAAGAAGTTGTATCGCTGAAAAAGACAAATCTGAATAAATAATATCTCTGGATTTCATCATTACAGGAGATATTCCACTTCCCACCTCTAAGATCAATTCTGTGTTTTCGCTTTGCAGATTTTTTTCTACGGCCATTTTACGGAGGTGGTAATTATATAAGTAGTTTTTAAGAGTCGTATATTGATTTTCTTCAAAAAAATCCTGGAATCGGCTGGCATGGGAATGATTCATGATTGTTCTTTTTCAGGAAATAATTTGCAAGTAATAAAATTCAGTTTCGCCAGACGAAATTTCATGGCGGTATTCAAACACCCAAAACCGTATTTTATGCTTCGCAATAAATTAATTGATGAAGCTTCAGCAAAGTACTTTGTCGGGCAGCTCACCTCGGCAACGGTATAACCGAGCCATAAAATCTGTGCCAGCATCTGATTGTCAAAAACAAAATCATCAGAATTTTCTTTGAGGGGCAGACGTTCCAACAGTTCGCGTGAAAAAGCTCTGTATCCGGTATGATATTCTGAAAGTTTCGCTTTCAATAGTATATTCTCTATGAATGTAAGGAAACGATTGGCAATGTATTTCCAAACCGGCATGCCCCCCTTCAGTGCATAACCGCCGAGAATCCTGGACCCCAGAACACAATGATAAAGACCGTTTCCGATCATGGAAGCCATGGCTGGTATAAGTTTTGGTGTATATTGATAATCCGGATGAACCATAATGATAATATCACCGCCCGCTTTGAGGGCAAGACTGTAGCAGGTTTTCTGGTTGGCACCATAGCCCAGATTTTTCTCATGTATATATACCAAAGTATCGGGCAATGCTTTTGCGATAGATACGGTTTCATCCCGACTGCCGTCATCTACCAAAATGACAAGATCGACAATACCCTGATCCATGACTTCATCATAGGTCATGCGCAAGGTCTTTTCCGCATTATATGCCGGCATGACAACAATAACTTTTTTATCTTTATACATACGAACCTTATTACCTACCCTCCATTTGATGTTGAAGTTTGATTTAAAATTTCCAAGTTTTTTCGTGCTTCAGAATAATCGGGATTGATTTTTAGGGCTTTTAGAAAAAATACTTTGGCTTTGTTAAATTTCCCCTGTTTAAACAATATAAGCCCTATTTCGTTATACGGTTGAACATAATCAGGTTTAATTTTTATCGCTTCGGCAAAATGAGTAAATGCTTCTTTAATTTTTCCCTGTTTTATCTTAATCCTCGCAAGGTTATAATGTGCCTTTTCATGTTTTGGATTAATTTTAATTGCTTCCTTATAGTGCAATTCAGCCTGATCTGTTTTATTTTGAACAGAAAGCATGTATGCCAAATTATAATGTGCATTGGCATTTTCGGATTCGATTTTAAGTATCTCTCTATATTGTGATATTGCTTTTTCGTGTTTTGCCTGTAAAAAGAAAATATTTGCCAAATCCATGCGGGTATCTATTTTTTGAGGATTGATTTTAAGCGCTTTGGTAAAGTATGAAACCGCTTCGTCATAATTTCCTTTATTATAAAGGGCTAATCCCAGATTGCAAAGCGCAGTGACATACTTGGGATGAATTCTCAATGCCTCTTTATAGTGGAAAATGGCCCTATCAAGATCTATTGGACCCAATACTGTTGCAAGATTATTGTGCGCTTTATAGTTATTCTCAGTTACATTAATAGCATGTTCAAAGAGTGTAACACCGTTTTTCCAATGACTTACCTGAAAGAAAGTCCTCGCTGTCAAGGCTGATAAAATTATCATGGCAAACACGCTAAGATAGATTTTTTGATAATGCCATTTTCTAAAAAGATCTAAAACTCCCCATGCAAGAATAATAAAAAGCCCTATTAAAGGTATATAAGTGTATCGATCCGCCATCGCCTGTTCGCCCACCTGTACCAATCCGATCACGGGCACAAGCGTGCCGAAATACCAGAATAGTCCGATAATTACATACGGATACTTCTTTGCCGCCCTTATGGCAAAGAAACATGCACAAGAAATCAACAAGGCTGCCCCGAATATCTGCCAAGCAGGCAAGGTATCTCCCGGATGCGGATAAAAAACAGCCAGTTTACTGGGCCAGAACGTTTTTAAAACATAGCTTACATAAGAAACAAGTGCATTCGCGACGCGGGTTTTCAGTGACAAAGCCACGAGCTCTTTTACTGCACCCCCGCTTTTTTGGGCTAAAAAAGTCAAAATGCATGAAATAACCACCGGGATCAATAAAATAATTTTCTCTAAAATGATCCGAGAAGACCCTTTAAGGTAAGAAAATGTTTTTCCACCCGATTGCGATAGACGATTATTCTTAAATTGAAATCTTTTAAACGGCCAAAAGTCAAGCAAAAGCAGTACAAATGGGAATGTCACTATCATGGGTTTGGCCATAAGGCCCAAACTAAGGAAGATGATAACCGGAAGGTAGTTCTTGAAACAAGGTCTTTTGACATAGCGGTAGTATGCCAAAACCATTAACAAACCAAAAAAGGTGCTTAAAACGTCTTTTCGCTCCGAAATCCACGCAACAGACTCCACATGAAGCGGATGCAAAGCAAAAAGCGCTGCCACAAACGCACTCCTTAACATCGCTCCGCTAATCAAGTTAAGCACTAAAAATAATAAAATGGTATTGGTCATATGGATTATTAAATTTGTCCAATGATGACCCATGGGGTTTAGTCCATAGAGTTCACAATCAAGCATATGGGAAAGCCAGGTCAACGGATGCCAATTTGATGAATGGAAAGCCGTAAATGCCCAGATAATGCTCTCAACGGTTAAACCTTTCTGAACGTGGCTGTTTTCAGTGACATACTCTTGGTCGTCATACCCAACAAAATCAAAATTTTTAACCTGTCCATAAGCAATAATGATTGCCAGAATCAAAAGCAGACTGATCATCATTTTAAGATGACGATCCGGCATATTGTATTTTACCTTCATAAATTTATTTCGGTCTGTGACTTCAAAGGTTTTTTTAACCCTATTCGGATGCGAAACTTGAGTCATAATATTCTTAACTGGTTGAGATGGTCAGATTGTTCTTTCTTAGAAATTCGGGACAACCCTTTTTGGAAAACAAGGATAAATAAAATTAGAAATAGTCCTGCTTGCGTAAAACGTAGCCCAAGACCAAAGGACTGCGGAGCGAATTCGAGCCTAATTTCATGTTCCCCTGCTGGAACATAGCAAGAGATAAAGGTATTCAAGAACGGTTTCAGGGGAATTGTTTTGTCTTTTTCTACAGCGATCCAACCCGGATGAAATGATTCTGAAATAATTATAGTCCCGGGCTGCTTTGTGTGAATATAAATATATCGGCGATCAGGTGAACCATATTTCATTCCAACGGGGATGATACCCCCCTTTGAACCTTCAGCCACAAAAAAGGCTCTCGGAAGCACATTAACATTTTCATAAAGATAGACCGGTTTTTCTCTCCACCAACCTCCGCAAAAGTTCGGCATTGTGAAGGTATCTCGGGTTTTTAATTTAAGACGAGGATTCCTTATCGGTTTGAAAGTAATCAAATGAGTAATCCCGGCAAGGTCATAAAGATCGGGCCGGGCGAAATCAAATAAACGAAATGCCCACATCGTCTCTGAAATCGGAAGCGTTCCATCCAGTTGTGTCAGGAAATTTAAAGTATTAAGCATGGCAAGGGGTTCATAACCTCCGGCACGGCCTATTTTATTTTGAATAAAAATCCAATCACCCAATGGGGTGAGGCGATAAGCCCTCAGATTAACCGGCTGAATCGATCCTATCCTCACAGGACCGGGATGCTCTTTAATCGCCTGTATGATTTTTAAAGGCGGTTTCAGATCTTTTTTGTGATACCCTGTTAGTATCCCGTTTGAAGCAACGAGTATTGGATCCGCTATAAGCCAGCATATTAAGATAATTTGAACAAATTGAATACGCTTCCAAAAATATAAGCCTGTTAAAAGAAAAAAACAAATCATCGCTCCAAAATATCGGACATTCAATATGGCCGGGTCCTGAGCGTACGGCAAAATTAAAAAACCTGAAAAAAACAGGCCAAAACCAGCTACGGAGAAAAATAGATATGTATTTCTTTTTCTGTTGGCAAAATCAAAAAGATACTCAAATCCGGATCCTGCAAAAACGCACAATATGAGTATACTAAAAATAAAATAGCGGGACGGGCTGGTGAGCATGGCCATTCCTGGAATGTTCTTTAAAAGCAGATCAAACGGGGGGAGAGCAGCCCCCATACTAAAGAGCCACGGGATTATTCCCCAAATAAGCACATATTGAAAATACTTCTTCGAAACGAAAAGGCCCAAGAAAGATAAAACCATTCCTCCTATTCCGATATAAGCGCACAACTCCCACGCAAAATCGTGCCTCAAAAATTCAGGACGAAACAGAATACGAAACCATTGTTTTATACTCCAGTCAAAATGGAAACCACATATAGAACTTGAGCTGTCAAAAAAAATTCTGGAAGAAAGATAGGTCTGTTCAAGGGCCGGAAACAACTGAACACTTATCAAAAGAAACGAGATAAGGCCGGACAGAAGTAATCTATATATAAGAGAGAGCCGATCTTTTCTCGATTGGGGTAGAAAAATCTGCCATATTCCTTTAAGCAAAAAAAGCCAGAAACCCATAAAAGCATATTGGGGAGTGCCCGAGAGTAACGTCATGGCAAAGACAATGGCAAATGCCAGTGGAAAATGTCGTTCCTTTCTTTCCAAAACCAATATTGATACCAACACAAAAAAAGGGAGCCAACATATTGAAGTATAATTGCCCAGCCAACCGGCGTTGATATAATAAAGTATACGTCCGTTGAGCATATAGAGACATCCGGCAACCATGCTCCCATTCTTTTTACATCCTGTGTGTCTGGCTATAAAATATGCTCCGAGACCGGCAATTGCCATATGCATGGACTGATAGACCCAAAGGGCTTTAAAGAAAGAAAAGAAAATAAAAACAACATTTAAGGGATAAAAAAGGGCAAACTGGGGGTTGCCCACAATGGGTTGGCCAAACATAATATAAGGGTTCCATAAAGGTATCTCTCGAAATTCCTGGAACGTTTGATACAATAACTGCTTGGAACCATAGATATAGGGTATTAAATCCGATCCGTCTCCAGAATAGAAATCGATTACCCCCAGCCATATGGGACAAAAAAGAATTACGGAGAGCGAAATAATAATCAAGAAAGGATAATATTTTTTTAACAATAGCTTAAAACCCATCAATCGTTCGTACCGAACGCCTGTTTATTTTCCTAACGATCAACTTAAGGGGAACCTCTTTTCTGCGGAGACTATCTCACACAGCAAAAGTCCCGTCAAGGCTGTTATCATCACCGATAATTGCTATTGAGAATAAAATTTATCCGATATTAGAGCAAGTTAAATGAATCCGCTATAGCAAATATCAACCGCAAAGTTATGGTTGAGAATTTAATGCTTTTATGGTAACAAAAATTAGAAAATAACATAATTGTCATTGTTATGAAAGGCGTTTACAGGAAATCTATAATTCGCCCATCCTTCTTTTCAATTATGATGGAGGATCTTATTCCCAATTTTTTCCTCTGGCGAGTACTTTTTTTATCCTTTAGAAACAAAGGGCGGCCACAAATGGATGAAAAGCACCTATTAGAACTCAGACTCAAGGAGGAAAACTACTGGTGGCACGTTAACAAGCGGCAGCTTGTTCTTAAGTTTCTTGACCGCCTAAATACACCCAATAGCCGTATTTTGGAAGTGGGATGCGGTGGCGGGCTTTTGTCTTCTCTTCTAACCCGTGCCGGTGCAAATGTGGTTGCCACTGATATGTTGTTTAATGCTACACGATCCGTTAGAGCCAGAGGATTAACCAAGAGTCTTACCTTCGACGCGGGACAACCGTGGCCATTTAAAAAAAATTCCTTTCAAACTGTAATAATGCTTGATGTACTCGAACATATTGAAGATGATATAGCTTGTCTGCATGAGGCCCGACGCGTGTTGAACCGAGGCGGAATAGCAGTGCTGACGGTACCCGCGCACCAATTTCTGTTCTCCAACTGGGACAAGGTGCTAGGTCATCAGCGTCGCTATTCGAAATCATTGCTTCAACTGGCGTTTAGAAATGCCGGTTTTCAGCCCATTCTCATTTCATACCATAACATTTTAAGTTTTTTCCCGGCCTTGATTCTTAGGGGAAAAGATCGGCTTTTTAGATGCCGGGTTGAATGTGCTGAATTTCCAGACGTTCCGGAAATCGTTAACAAATGTTTAAAATGGTGGGGTCGTCTGGAATGCGCTTTGATTTCTTTTAAGTTGCCAATAGGATTGTCTTTTTTTATTGTTTTGAAATCAAAATAGGAGGTATGTTATTTCATGCGCGACCTTGGTCCTGACTCTGTAATTTCAGTGGTTGCCCCGTTTTACAACGAGGTTAAGAATATTCAAACATTTGTCGAAGAGTTGGAAAACGAATTTGAGAAAATCGGTTTTGCCGATAAACACGAGATGATTCTTGTCAATGACGGCAGCACTGACGGCAGCGACCGGGAACTGGACCGCATAACTACAGTTCATCCCGGTAAAATCAAGGTGATCCACCTATCTCGGAATTTTGGACATGCATCGGCTGTATATGCGGGGTTAGAGCATGTCAGTGGTGAAGTCATCATTTTAATGGATTCAGATATGCAGGATGATCCTGAATATTTCGATTTATTTTTACAAAAATGGCGGGAGGGATACGACGTCGTATACTCCAAACGATCTTCCCGTCGAGAAAGTGCCCCGCTCCGCTTTCTTTTCTGGCTGTTCTATCGCATCTTGTTACTGATGTCCGACATTTATATACCACCCGATGCCGGAAACTTTGCCTTGATGGACAAGCGTGTTGTTGATATTCTTCTATCTTTGCCTGAAAAAAATATATACGTACCTGGACTCAGAGCCTGGGTCGGCTTCAAGCAAATCGGCGTTCCTGTTCCACGCCGACTGAGATATGATCATTCGCCCAGAACAAACTTAAAGGCCAAATGGAATTTGGCTATTAACGCCATCTTTAGTTTTTCTTTTTTACCCCTTATTATTTTCCGGGTTTTTGGAATTTTGGCTTTGATAGTCTCCTTACTCCTGGCAAGTTTTACTTTATATCACAAACTGATTACCGGCCTGGCTGTAAAAGCTTGGGCCTCCAATTTAATTACGATTACTTTCTTCGGAGGCCTCAATCTTTTCGGGATAGGTATAATTGGCGAGTATATAAGCCGAATTTACAACGAAGTCAGAACGCGTCCCAAATATATCATTGACCGCATCGCTGATGGAGATACGATTTCCGGCAATAACCAAAATCATGATTAAGTTATACAATTGCTTTCAAGTCTATACAACAAGTCTAAAACTTAAGCAAAAAATAACCAACTCTTTACTTTCATCGTCTGTTCTGAATATCCCAGACCGAATATCCGTTATTTTCGTATACTTTCTTCCAGTATTTCTCTACAAGTCTCAAAAGACGGTTAACCTCTTTTGTTGAGAAGTTATTCTGTAAGTACTTGTTAACCATGTCGGACCGCATCAGGATATGTGTCACATTCATAGACCAAATGTATTCCAAAAATTTTTCTTCATCATCGGAACTGTTTACCATATGGCTGATGGTTGACATTCCAAATGAAGACTCATTTTTATAGGCTCTGTCAAGATAATATCCCCGTCGTCCCAAAAACATGGTAAAAATAATAGCATCCATTGGTATGTTGTTGTTGATGTATTCAACAGCATCATAGTGCAAAAGGTGACGCCTTAAAAAGCTTGTCTGGGTTCCTTGCCTGTCACATATGGAAACGGTCTTATAGCGTTTATCCGGCTTTTCAAATACAATAAATAAAAATCAATAAGATCGCTACAACCTCAAACAGTAGTATACTGGCGATCGATTTTGCATTTTTCCCAAGTTTCATAGAGGATAAAGACGTCTTCTCTTTCAACTTATCCATAACGTCTTTTATCCCCATGACAGCAAGAATGGAAAGAAATGGCAAAACCGGAAGGATGTAACGAACCTGTTTGGCAGTTTAAAAAAATGCCATAAATATAAAAATAATCGTAAAGCATACGAAGAAAATTTTATCCTTGCCATACCTCCTGTTAAGCAACGCAAAAGGCAAAAATATAATCAAAATTGGATTCAAAGCACCTTGAAAGTACTGGTAACTGTTGTCTTTTCCTTTAAGCCGCAAGGATTATCACGACTAAAAACAGACTAACTACAAATTCTGAACGTGTTTTATTTATAACATTCAACATTATAAAAGAAATCCTGATTAAAAATCGTTGACATCTTAATCTTTATCTTGACAGCGGAATGAGAATCCAAGAATATAAATCTGTTTCTTAATATCGGCATGTATCTTATAAAAATAAAATCGTAATAAGGCCTTATGAAACTTCCATAGGTAAATCTAACAGATCTTATCATCAAAAGGTTTAAGTATTATAAATGCTTGTGGTAAATTTGTAAAGAAATGTCAGAAAAAGAAAATATCATAAAACGCTTTGATTTTCTTGCAGAAAAACGCCAATACTGGGTAAAACGAAATAAATATTACTACACGGATCAGGAGAAATATTTTCGATTTTTGATTCCCGACGAACAATCCGTTTTGGAATTGGGGTGTGGAACCGGAGAACTTCTAAATGCTTTGAAACCAAAACGTGGAGTAGGAATCGATTTCAGTCAAGAAATGGTACGTATCGCCAAGAAGCGATATCCTCATCTGGAATTTCACAAAGCAGATATCGAGAGCATCGAAGATTGGGGAGAAGCTTTTGATGTTTTGATATTAGCCGATGTCGTTGGACATCTTATGGACATCGAGGAAACATTCAGACGGCTTCACCCTTTTTGCCGGCCGGACACCAGACTTATTGTCTCCTATTATAATTTTCTTTGGGAACCGATTCTTAAAATAGGTGAATTGCTTGGGTTAAAAATGCCCCAGCAACATCAAAACTGGCTATCCTCAGATGATATCTGCAATCTTCTTTCTTTAGTTCATTTTCAGACTGTAAAAACCGAATTCCGTCTACTTGTTCCCAAAAAAATCCCTTGGTTCAGCGATGTCATCAACAAATATTTTGCATCTCTGCCACTCCTTAGAAAGTTATGCCTTTGTCAATATATCATAGCCAGACCCATAATGAAAAAAGAGAAAAAAGAATTTTCTACTACTATTTTGATACCGTGTAAAAACGAAAAAGATAATATCGACCCAGCCATAAAAAGAATTCCTGATTTTGGTCAATATCAGGAAATCATTTTTGTCGACGGACATTCTACTGATGGCACTCAAGATGAAATAAAAAGGGTTATAAAAGATCATCCAGATAAAGACATTAAACTCATTTTACAGGAGGGCCAAGGCAAAGGTGATGCCGTGAGAAAAGGCTTTTCCTTGGCAACAGGAGACATACTCATGATACTCGATGCAGATCTTACGGTTCCTCCGGAAGACCTGCCTAAATTTTATATGGCGCTTTCCGAAGATCATGGAGAGTTTATCAATGGCTGTCGTCTTGTCTATCCTATGGAAAAACAGGCAATGCGAATTTTGAATTATCTTGGGAATAAATTTTTTTCCATGATGTTCACCTGGATTTTAAATCAGAAGTTCAAGGATACTCTCTGCGGAACCAAGGCCCTTTTTAAAAAGGATTATGAAAAGATTCAGGCCAACAGGGGTTACTTCGGCGATTTTGATCCTTTTGGTGATTTTGATCTCATCTTCGGGGCTGTGAAGCAGAATCTCAAAGTCGTTGAAGTGCCCATACGTTACAAGGAAAGAACTTACGGCGAAACAAGCATAAATCGTTTTCGTCATGGATGGTTGCTGATGAAAATGACTGTATTCGCTTATAAAAAAATAAAAATATTATAAATTCAATAAAGGCCATGCAGCAAGATTCTCACATTCTGAATGAGCGAAAACAGATATGGAAATCCAAGAAAATTTTAAAAAGGCTATATCATAATTGGTACCGTAAAATTGGAACCGCCTTAAGGCCGGGATCAATTTTGGAAATTGGAGGCGGAAGCGGCAATTTGAAGGAATTCTTTCCACATGCGATCAGTTCTGATATACTTTTTACGCTATGGACCGATGCAGTTCTGGATGCTCACTATCTCCCCTTTAAAGATGCCGCCCTGGACAATATTGTACTTTTCGATGTATTGCATCACTTGAACGATTCATCTCAATTCTTTTGCGAGTCGCAAAGGGTTCTGAAGCAAAAAGGGAGAATCGTATTAATAGAACCTTATATATCTTTGGCTTCTTTTTTCATCTATCGATTCCTCCACTCTGAAGGCCTATCCTGGAATATAAACCCTTTTAAAAAAGACTGCTTGGATAAGAATAAAAACCACTTTCAGGGCAACCAGGCCATAGCCACTCTGATATTTGAAAGATACAAGCACCGGTTTGTCAAAAATTTCCCCGGCCTAAAAATTATCAAAAAAGAGAAATTGGACTTTATTATCTATCCGTTAAGCGGCGGTTTTCATAATCCCAGCTTATGTCCGCTGGCTTTATATTCAATCTTTGAATATTTGGAAAAGATATTGCACCCTATGAATCGCTTTTTAGCCTTTCGCCTGTTTATAGTTTTGGAAAGAATTTAAATAATATTTATTTAAATCTTGAAATAAAAAAGGAGGGGGGACCCCCTCCTTTTTTATTTATTGAAGCATAATTAAATATTAAGGATTCGATACAGTAAGCTTCCCACTATCATCAAGTATGTAAGAGGTGTCGGAATTCGTGTGGCTGAACCAAAAACTATCGGCAACAGTAACTGTGCCATCCATTTCATCATCTATAGTTCCATCACTACTCTTTACGTTTGTATCATTTGTATATACGTTATCAAACTCAATATCACCGGTAACTTGAGTCCCTGTCGTTGATGGATCCGCAAAGTAAGCCATGGCTGCATTGTAAAAATTCTTGGCTTCACTTTGGGCCGCTGAGTTTTGACCCCTTGTTCGATAGGACAAAAAGTTGGGGATGGCAATGGCTGCCAGGATACCGATAATCGCGATAACGATCATCAGCTCGATCAATGTAAAACCTTTTTGATTGTTTCTTCTTAGTTTTTGTAACATGTCATTCCTCCTTATTAAATGTTATTAATTATTAAATAGTTTTTATTATAACCGGGTAATCAATAATTCCAATTGGGGCCAATCCCCTAAGTTCATACCTTTTTAAATTTTTTCACCTCCTTTGGATAATCGCCGGCAATTAAATTTTATTTTTTACCCAAAAAATTAAAGTTACATGGATGTCTAGCAAATAACATGCCAGGAAGTGTTTTGGTGTGAATTAATATCATAACCTATTGTATTTATAATATAATATATTTTACATAAAGTGGAGAACAAACTTTTTTCTATTTGGATATAATATGACAATTATTGTCAGCTGATGTAGAATTTGTCAAAAACAGTGAGGGGAAAAGTAAAGGATCGGTCAATCCATCTGTTCCGGATACTTCTTTCTTATTTTTTTTTCTATTTCCAGTTTTTGCAGTCGATAGCGAAACGTACGAAAGCTTATTCCGAGCAATTCGGCGGCTTCCTGTTTTTTTCCTTTGGTGCAATCCAGGGCCTTTTCAAGGTACGCCCTTTCGATTTCTTCCAGGATGGCATCGAGCAAAACCCCGTTTTTCACTTGGTCCAGGTCGAAACGCCTGTCTTTGATCCCTTCGATCCATCTTCGCTTATGAATAGAAAGGGCCAGGCTGTCCGGAAGAATAATGTTTGTGCTGGAAAGCGCCACACTTCTTTCCAGCAGGTTTTCAAGCTCACGGACATTGCCGGGAAAATCATATTTGTTTAAAAGATCTATGGCGTAAGATGAAATTTTTGTTATTTCCTTGCCCATTTCCCGGGAATATTTATCGAGAAAATGCTGGGCAAGGAGACGCAGATCGCTCTTTCTTTCCCTGAGCGGCGGCACCTTTATTTCGATGACATTCAGACGATAGAACAGGTCTTCCCGGAAATTCCCGGCAATAACTTCATCTTCAAGTTTCTTGTTGGTTGCGGATATGATCCGGATGTCAACCGAAATATCCTCATTGCCGCCAACCGGCTTAAAGACATGTTCCTGAACAGCTCTCAGCAGCTTTACCTGGATGGGAGGGGTGAGTTCACCGATTTCATCGAGAAAAATAGTTCCCTTATCTGCAACCTCAAAAAGCCCCTTTTTATCCTGGGTTGCACCGGTAAACGAACCTTTTTTGTGACCAAAAAGTTCGCTTTCCATCAATGTCTCAGGAATACCGCCACAGTTTAAAACCACAAAGGGCTTTTCACTCCTGTGGCTCTGATCATGTATGGCTTTGGCGATTAATTCTTTACCGGTTCCGCTTTCTCCGGTGATAAGAACGCTTGATTTTGTTTTGGCAACCTGCAGGATAAGCTTATAAATATGCCTCATGCTGGGGCTGTTTCCAACAATCTTATCAAAACGCAGGGTTCTTTTTAGTTCATCATCAAGGATCTCTTTCTCATGCTCTATGGTTTTAAGAGCCAGGGCATTTTTTATGGTCTGTGTCAGTTCTTCATTATTAAACGGTTTGGGTACAAAATCATAAGCGCCTTCATTCATGGCTTCAACGGCCGCCTCAGTGGTTGCATACGCTGAAATCATAATGACCACTGAATCCTCTTTCTGAGCCTTTGCTGCCTTTAATACCTCGAGGCCGGTAATATCCCCGAGCCTGATGTCGCAAAGTAAAAGATCAAAGTCTGTTTTTTCTATCATTGATATGGCATTCCGGCCGTTATCCGCAAAGGAAACCCTGTATCCTTCTTTGGTAAGCAAAACTTCTAATAACTCGCGCATGCTCAGTTCATCATCTACAACCAGTATGTGAGGAGTGTCATTTATCATTGTTCATTCATCACTGCTCATTTGCTTGCCCCGTGAAATTCACGTGTGACAGCGCAACGCATTTCACCGGGGTCATTGATCAGTTCTCATTGGTCACTTGTCATTTCAAAACTCCTGACCTGTATACGTAATTTCAACGTGATATGAAGGTTTAGTCGTAATTTCAGACGCAACAATTTGAACATCGAACATCGAACGTTCAACGTCGAACGTCGAATGTGGAAGGCGCTTCGCTTTGTCTTTATTATAAATGGTAGAATACATTATTCGATGTTTAACGTTCGATGTTCGACGTTCGACGTTCATCTTTTATATGCCTTCAAGGTGTGAATTATTCATTAAAATATGTTGAATCTGAATTTACGATAGGTCAGTAGCCCTGAATTTGTTGTTGTTCCTGATACACGATCTTTCCCTCAACCATGGTTAAAACCGCCTTGCCTTTCATATCCCAGCCGTCAAAAGGGGTGTTACGGCTGAGTGACCGGAAATTATCTGCATTTACACGATACGATCTTTCGGGGTCGATTATGGTAATATCAGCAGGTCGCCCGATAAGCAAACCATTTTCCAGCCCGAGTATGCGCGCCGGGTTGGTCGACATTTTTTCAACAAGAACGGTCATGGAAATCACACCATTTTCAACCAGCTTTAAAGCCAGAGAAACCGATGTTTCAAGCCCGATGATACCATTTGCCGCCCGGTCGAACTCCACTTGTTTTTCAATGAAAGAATGAGGTGCATGATCGGTGGCGATAACATCGATGGTTCCGTCCGCTATCCCCCGGCAGATAGCTTCCCGGTCCTGGCCGGACCTCAAAGGTGGATACATCTTTGCGTTGGTATCATATTTTTTAACAGATTCATCTGTAAGTGTAAAATAATGAGGCGCGGTTTCAGCCGTAACCGGTATCCCTCCTTTTTTTGCATCCCTTATGGCCCTTACAGATTCCCTTGTGCTGACATGGGCGATGTGAACGGGAACTCCCGTCAATTCACACAGGGCGATATCCCTTAACACCATTATACTTTCAGCAGCATTGGGTATTCCCGCAAGCCCCAGTCGCGTTGCAACACCCCCTTCATTCATGGCACCGTCGGCAGCCAAATCAAGATCCTCACAGTGGGAAATAACCGGCAGATCAAATCCTTTTGAATATTCCAGGGCTCTTCGCATAAGCTGGCTGTTCTTCACCGGGTTGCCGTCATCGGATACGGCAATCGCACCGGCTTCTTTTAACTCTCCATATTCACAAAGACCCTCTCCTCTAGACCCCTTGCTGATTGCGGCAACCGGATAAACGCGAACGGTATCCGCTGCTCGTGCCTTTTGTAAGATATATTCCGTAACCTGTCTGCAATCATTGACCGGATTGGTATTCGGCATACAGCATATTGCCGTAAATCCGCCAAAAGCCGCAGCCAGACAGCCGGTTTCAATGGTCTCTTTGTATTCATGTCCGGGCTCGCGCAGATGGACATGCATATCGATCAAACCGGGGGTCACTATCTTATCTGAAGCATCTATTATTCTGGCTTCCGGATACTCATCGCCCGCCATACCCTCCTTTTTTATTTCAACGATTTTACCGTTCGCGATAAGGATATCCATTATGCCGTCTAAATTTCCCGGATCAATAACCCGGCCGCCCTTAATCAGCATCAGCATTTCGTGAACCTCCTGTCACCAGATATAAAAGAGCCATGCGCACGGCCACACCGTTTGTTACCTGATCAAGTATAATAGAAAAGGGCCCGTCTGCAACATCATAAGCAATTTCAACCCCCCTGTTTATAGGACCCGGATGCATAATCAGCACATCATCTTTGGCTATTTTCAGTTTTGCTTTTGTCAACCCGTACACGGTTGAATACTCACGTTCTGATGGAAACAAAAAGTTTTGTTGCCGCTCCTTTTGTATTCTTAACATCATAATAACATCTGAATTGCGGATAGCCTCTTCCACATCGCAGGTAACCGAAACGCCAAGGGCTTCGATACCCTTGGGAATCATGGTACGAGGACCTGCCAGAACAACGTGGGCGCCCATTTTTTTGAACCCGATACTGTTTGATCTTGCGACCCTGCTGTGGGATATGTCGCCGATTATGGCAATTCGCAGACCGGATATTTCTCCTTTATTTTCTCTAACCGTCATCAGATCAAGAAGGGATTGGCTTGGGTGAGCGTGCATGCCGTCACCTGCATTGATAATCGAAGGCTTCAGCATGTCTGCCAGCATATGAGGGGCACCTGCCGAACTATGCCGTATAACGATCACATCAGGATTCATGGCTTCAAGATTTCGCGCGGTATCGATCAGAGTTTCCCCCTTGACCATGCTGCTGGAATTTGCGGATATGGAAAGAGTGTCGGCACTGAGTCGCTTGGCGGCAATATCAAAAGATGTGCGGGTACGGGTGCTGGGTTCATAAAAAAAAAGAACTACGGTCTTGCCCCTTAGCGTTGGAACTTTTTTGATGGGCCGTTCGGATATCTCCTTCATTCTGTCCGCCGTATCCAAAATCAAGGTGATTTCGTCAACGGAAAGGGACTCCATATCCAGGATATCTTTTTTTGAAAACTGCATGCGTCACCTTATTTCTTTGGTCACAAAAAATATAATCCTCTGATCCAGGTATAAAACAAAACCGGGTCCTTTTAGCGCAGATTTTTACTTGAGTAATCGCCCAATTCTGTTCCACCTGACCCCAAAATTTTCCTTGTCCCAGGACCAGTAGATGATTAAGGCTTTACCTTTTACCGCCTTCAAATCGACAAAGCCCCAAAACCTGCTGTCATAACTCTGATCCCGGTTGTCTCCCATTACAAAAAGTGAATGTTCGGGAACAACAACCTGTCCGAAATTATCCCTGGGTTGTATAACCGCCGGAAAAATATTAGGGTCTGTATGAATACCATAGTCATGATTGAGCAGCGTGTGGTTCACATAAACCTTTTTGTCACGCACCTCAATGACATCTCCTGCAACGCCGATGACCCGCTTGATAAAATCCTTGCTGGAGTCCTCGGGAAATTTAAAGACGATGATATCCCCGCGTTTCGGGTTTTTTATCGGAATAATAGTTGTCTCTGAAAATGGAATCTTGACACCGTAAATAAATTTATTGACCAGGATGTGATCTCCGATCAAAAGCGTCTGCTTCATGGAACCCGAGGGGATTTTAAACGCCTGAATGATAAAAGCACGGATAAACAAGGCCAGAACGATGGCCACAAGGATCGCTTCAATATTTTCCCGAAGGCCGCTCTTTTTTTTCTTACGGACTTCCTCTTTATCAGATTTAGCAGAATTGTTTTTCTTCAAATTTATATAACACCTTCCAAATTTCAAATGGGTTCGCTTTCCTCATCCCGCAACATAGCGGGACAATGTTGGAATATTGGAATACTGGCATTCCATTATTCCACTCCGATTCATCAATTCAGAAATCCTGACCTGTGTACATAATTTCAACGTGATATGAAGATTTAGTCGTAATTTCAGATGCAAAAATTTGAACATCGAACATCGAACGTTCAACATCGAACGTCGAATGTGGAAGGCGCTTCGCTTTGTCTTTATTATAAAATGGTAGAATACATTATTCGATGTTCAACGTTCGATGTTCGATGTTCGACGTTCATCTTTTATATGCCTTCAAGGTGTGAATTATTCATTAAAATATGTTGAATCTGAATTTATACCAGGTCGGTAGCCCTGAAATTATAGAAAAAAATGATACCTCTCAATAACAGATTGCTGAAAATACCCGCCGCCACATCATCCATGACAATGCCGGCACCCCCGGATAAATGTCTTTCCATCCATGGAATCGGATACGGCTTCCAGATATCCAAAGCTCTGAAAATAAGAAATCCAAAAACAACGGAGATAATATTAAAAGGAAGCCCTGTAAATGTTACCAGAATACCTGCAATTTCATCAATGACGATACAGCCCGGATCTTCTGCATTTAATATTTTCTCAGCCCTTTGAGCTATCCATATGGCAAAAAAAACAAAAATTACGGTCAAAAGTATCGCAACCGGCAAATCGATTTTACAAAGAAGAAAACAAAGCGGGAGCCCCAGGATAGATCCAAATGTTCCGGGAGCAAAAGAGATGTTCCCGATAAAACAGCCGGTCGCAAGGAACATGACCGATTTCTGTTTTAAATTCATGGCCCGTCTCTATAGCTTGGCATCATTTTTGTCAAGTGTAAGTTCCGATGCAGTCAGGGCAAACGCATTTTAACCCAATACAGGGAGAACGCTCCACGACGGCGTGCATCTCTTTCCAACCGACTGAAACTTGTGCTTAAGCACCCGTAAGCCCGAGCCGCGCCAGAGATATTAAGAACCATTCGTCGCTAAATTATCCCATTGATTTTTTAAGTCATAATTTCATTCGGCTCGG
>CAZBOB010000073.1:0-17485 GCA_964492995.1 uncultured Desulfobacteraceae bacterium
GAGCTTGAGAATAGGTAGTTTCAATCCTTGTTTTAATGGAATCCGTTCTTCAACCGTCATGAAATGCAAGAATAAGATCATAGACAACTTGTTTCAATCCTTGTTTTAATAGAATCCGTTCTTCAACATACCGGAGATATGCCGTATGATTTTTTCCAATGGAGTTTCAATCCTTGTTTTAATGGAATCCGTTCTTCAACGCTATTCACGTCCTTAACGAGTTTAAAGAGTCTGTTTCAATCCTTGTTTTAATGGAATCCGTTCTTCAACACTGCCGATACCATTACATGGACATTTAATGCCGATCGTTTCAATCCTTGTTTTAATGGAATCCGTTCTTCAACACTGCCGATACCATTACATGGACATTTAATGCCGATCGTTTCAATCCTTGTTTTAATGGAATCCGTTCTTCAACTGGACAGATGATTGTTTCGCACCCGGCCATTCCGGGGTTTCAATCCTTGTTTTAATGGAATCCGTTCTTCAATTTGAAATGGTATTCTGGAATATGCGAACCTACCCGGTTTCAATCCTTGTTTTAGTGGATTCCGTTCTTCAATACAACGGCATGTGCCCTTGTTTTGTTCGGTAGTAATAAGTTTCAATCCTTGTTTTAGTGGATTCCGTTCTTCAATTCGAGCTATCAGAGCGCACGGCCGAGGCGATGGAAGAGTTTCAATCCTTGTTTTAGTGGATTCCGTTCTTCAATTAAATTGGACGACAAAGATCTCGGAACCTCACAACTAGTTTCAATCCTTGTTTTAGTGGATTCCGTTCTTCAATCCGGAGGTATAAAATGAAAAAAGTAGGAGTAACAATGTTTCAATCCTTGTTTTAGTGGATTCCGTTCTTCAACATAATTCTCACCGTCATTTAATGTCCAGCATAACGGGTTTCAATCCTTGTTTTAATGGAATCCGTTCTTCAACCACCCATCTTCATACACTCGTTATCAAGATCCAGGTTTCAATCCTTGTTTTAATGGAATCCGTTCTTCAACACAAATACTGTTGAAGCCTTATGTTTTTATGTTTTGTTTCAATCCTTGTTTTAATGGAATCCGTTCTTCAACTGGGAGACGCGGTCAAGTGGACTATTGAAGCATTTAAGTTTCAATCCTTGTTTTAATGGAATCCGTTCTTCAACACGATATCTCGGCCTATTTCCCATACCTTTAGCAAGTTTCAATCCTTGTTTTAATGGAATCCGTTCTTCAACGCGATTACCACGCTTGAGGCGGCATATGCCAACATGTTTCAATCCTTGTTTTAATGGAATCCGTTCTTCAACCATCAATGGAACTGTAAAGCTTCCAACAACTGGAAGTTTCAATCCTTGTTTTAATGGAATCCGTTCTTCAACCTTATTTAGGATCTTTTAAATAGCTA
Source organism: uncultured Desulfobacteraceae bacterium (assembly GCA_964492995.1). Classification (GTDB taxonomy): domain Bacteria; phylum Desulfobacterota; class Desulfobacteria; order Desulfobacterales; family UBA11574; genus S5133MH16. The sequence goes on from CAZBOB010000073.1 coordinate 1,392, forward strand.
TGGGTTGCGCGTTTCAATCCTTGTTTTAATGGAATCCGTTCTTCAACAGTGTATTCTTGCTCAGCGGTTGTTATCGGATTTCGGGTTTCAATCCTTGTTTTAATGGAATCCGTTCTTCAACTCGCCTATCTTACTCCAACGGTGGATAGTAAGTTTGGTTTCAATCCTTGTTTTAATGGAATCCGTTCTTCAACCAGAAGATGGGCGTCTTTTTCTTCCATCTGGTCGAAGTTTCAATCCTTGTTTTAATGGAATCCGTTCTTCAACTTTGTGTTTTTCATGTTCATCATATCCTCTCCTATGGTTTCAATCCTTGTTTTAATGGAATCCGTTCTTCAACAATTGAAGACATTTTTTTTATCCTTATTTCCTGAAGTTTCAATCCTTGTTTTAATGGAATCCGTTCTTCAACTTGAAAATACCTCTGTGGGTTCCTCGGCGCCTTCTGTGTTTCAATCCTTGTTTTAATGGAATCCGTTCTTCAACACGTTTGATGATCGGTGACAATAATATCCGAAGCTGGTTTCAATCCTTGTTTTAATGGAATCCGTTCTTCAACTTTTATCTTGAATGGGAACTACCTGATCGGTCTTGAGTTTCAATCCTTGTTTTAATGGAATCCGTTCTTCAACGCAGTCCTTCTTTAAAAAACGGTGTAATGGTTTTCTGTTTCAATCCTTGTTTTAATGGAATCCGTTCTTCAACTTAAGATTCTTGAAAACATTGCATCCGGTACCGAAGTGTTTCAATCCTTGTTTTAATGGAATCCGTTCTTCAACATCCACCGCATCCACATCGATAGCCATGACCACGTCAGGTTTCAATCCTTGTTTTAATGGAATCCGTTCTTCAACTCGGTCAATCTCTTGATTTTTCGCCGGCGTTCATTCGTTTCAATCCTTGTTTTAATGGAATCCGTTCTTCAACATCGATTGCGGAATTTTTGATGTAATATTTGACTGTTAAACAAATTTTCAAAGAGCGATATTTGGACACATTTGCTCATTATATGCTAAGGCTCCATGGATTTCAGGGTTACCATAGTACAGTTAATCTTATGATTTCAAATGAGATATTTGATTAAACAACCTTTTTGTAAATATTTTTACAGCAAACATATTTTGAGACAAGGATTACCCCGATGAAATAGAAAAAGAAAATGCATTTCATTGGGCAGGCACAGATTGTTAGGATGAATTTTTTGGCCAACTATAATTTTATTTAGCTGCTACTTTTGATTAATCCTTTTATTCCATTCAAAAAATTCCTGGCATCTTCGACACTTCGTATTGCATCATCCGGCGAAATTTCCACAAGTTCTTTATAATCGCCCTCTTGTCTCATATTAAGCATGCGGTGAAGAATTTTTGAATAATATTTGTCAATTTTTTTGGTATGAACAAATTTTTTGTCAAAGATTGAAAGAACGCCGGAATGTTTAGATGTTTTCAAATGGACTTCTTTATCTAAAAACAATGCTAAAACAGCATAAAACATTGAATAATATGCTCGATTGGTAATTGACCTTGGACTTAAACGATTTTGTAGCATGTTCTCAGCATCAAAAAGAGTTTCCTCTGCTTGTTTTATGCGATATATGAAAAGAGTTTCTCGGTCCGTCATATTCTTACTCCTTCTTCAAGAATATTTTTTACTATAGGAGCTGACCGCAACGGTGAATTTTCAATTTCATCTGTAGTGAAAATAATCGGTGAAATAACTACTAAATTGTCAAAACCGACTTCCCAGACAATATCTAATATTTTTTCTTTAAGTTCCTTATTAAGTGAAGCAACTACTATAGAAACATCCAAATCAGAATATTCGTCGGCCTTGCCTTTAGCTCTTGAACCAAAAACAGTTAAGTTTTCAACTATAGCCACTTCAGACAGCTTTTCCTTAAGTTTTTTAGCAATGAGATAGTCCTTACGATTCATCTGATTTTTTCCCTTGCGTTTTTTTATATCGCTTAAACAGAAAAAATAAAAGACATTTAATTCCCTTCTAAAATTTGAAACGCTCAGTTTAGTAAAAATTATCTGTAACTATCTTAGCAAATCTGCCTGCCCCGTAGCTCCGGAAGATGGTACTGGGGTGTCCAACTATCAAATAGTCCTTTCACAAATATTTCTATAACAACAATCCGGGCACCGCCTTTTATACTGGGTCGGTTTGGGATAGCGGCATTTCTGTATAATATCCAAAAGATCTTCTACAATTTTTTCAAGCTCATCAAAATCCTTTTCTCGAATGGTCACTTCGACCAACTTGTTTTTACTGCGCGTGTAAACAATAAAGCCGCGGGTAACCGGGATATGAAAATTGTCTTTTATGAGCTGCGCATAAAAAACCAGTTGAAGTCTATATGTTTTAAATATTTTTTCTCTATACTCGGCATATTTATAATCAAGCGGAGCGGCTGTTCCATCGTCTAAAAATAAAATTTCATCAACAATTCCCCGCAACCCCATGCTGCCTGAGAGATAAACATCACTTTGCTTATCCTTTACCCCGATTTTCTTCCTCAGATAATCGGGATTCATTTTTCTGATCTTTTCATGAATCTTCCTCCCTTTCTGAACCTTAAACCTCCTTTCCTGATGTTCTGGAATATCCAAAACATATTCGAAATACGTAAACCTGGGGCAGAATAGATATTCCAAGAGATGGGTAGCGGTCACAGAATATCCGGATTCTTCAAAATTAGCTTGCAGTAATTCTGCCGTTTTCATATAGATTCAAGCCCTTGATTGCGAATGTAGTATTGTTAAACCGACAAGCTTTTTTATAATGCCAATCACTGTCTTAAGCATTTAATTCTTTGGCCCTTTGATCCTCTTGACCGTTCCAAACCCTCTTGAAACCGACTTTCCTATTCCCCAGTAATCAGGGATTTCAAAGTTGACCGAAAATGAACCAAGAAACCCGAGCATGGGTGTGCCTTTAAGTGATGTCTGGACTTCTTTAAAATTTTTGATATGTGCTTTAATAGGTGCAGGAACTGTATATCCCAATCCTTTTGAGATAGAAATTGAATTGTTGATTATCATCTTTTCTAAAAACTCATTTTTCTTTGTCAGGTTTCTCATTTTTTGGTATTTTTGATAATTCGATTTATTTAAAGAAAGCCAAGGAGTCAGAAAATGATAATGATTAAAAAACGAAGTTAATCCAAATATAACCTTTTTTTCTTTCGCCATTTTTTCTAAAATATTATGTTTATTTTTTTCTAATTCAACGTATCCAATTTCAGAGTATACTCGTCTGAGTGCTTCTATCCCATCGCCAATTCCAACGATCATTAAAGAGCTGTTAATGATCTTATATTGAACCAAGGGATATGAATATACAAACTTTTCACCATTGTGTTGATGTAATAAAACAGAATCAGGGAATTGACGAGCAATGAATCCCCTGAATCCTGCCACATTCCTAATTACCTTGCGGTCGGTTTTAAATCTTAAGATTAGGGTTTTAAAATCCATATTTTGTTATTATTGCCTTTTAAAGCTTAAGTAGATTTAAACATTACAAAATGAGGGTTTCACCGGCTATTTGAATATCCCCCGTCAGCACTTCTGCAGAACTAATAGGCAAAGAGATGGTATTGGGAAACCTCGATTTTTTTACTCTTATTTTATAACAGGTTTCGCAAACCGCATTCTCGATTACCGGATATGGAAACATATTGATCATTACACCGCGGGAGGTTTTGCAAACCAGAGGATCAGTAGGGTGATCAACTAACCCACTCTCAATTGGTCTTAAAAATTTCGCAAAATTTATGGTTAGTTTTGCCTTTCCTCTAAAGCTGCCTAGTCTTATTATTTTAGGGGTAAAATTAGAATCTTTGATGTAACCGTATCCTTCAAACTTTGTTTCAGGGACTAATGAAAAAAGATGAGATGCCCGCAATACCTCAGCCCCCGGATAGCCTTTCCGCACAAAACCATCTAGTTCGCCTTTAGCAATTTCTTGAAGATAGCTGGGATTTCCTTTGAGGCGTGCCGGAGTAAAATAAAAATCTTGAGAAATATGCGAACTTGCGTATCTTGGGGTATTTCTACCGCCATTATTCTCAGCCATGATGTATGGTTGGTCTATTCCTGCACCAACAGCATATGCCACAGCATGATTTATCGCTGTTGCGTGTATGTAGATAGGGGTAACCGCCCCACCAAGTCCCTCACGGGAATAGAACAGAGGATCTATAAGCTTTATATTATATTGAAATATTATCATTTTATTAATTTGCTTTCTTTTAAAAGCTTTTTAACCTTTTCATCCAATTTTCGATAGCAGCTTTCTACATCGGGTAGATCTAAGCTGGAAAATTTATCCAAGTCGGAAATTATGTTGTTGTTTTGCACGAGATCATATGCACTTAAATCCTCTCTATCAGAGATTTTATATCCGAGAATTTTCGTCCTGACCCTCCCCCATTCGCGAGTGCTGGCACCAAGCCGAGTAAGTCTTTCAAGGTTGTTAGTGAGGATAGTGACCATTTCCAAAGTAGGGTCTCTCAGGGTAACAACGCCTAAAAATTCTGTTTCTTTCGGTACGGTCACAACAGTCATTAAAGCCTGCCCGGTGGTAAGATTAACTTCATCTACTGCATTTGCCGTGTAAGGTTGAATTTCAGCCACTTTAGTTGCTGAAATTGAGGTTTCTCCAAGGACTCTGGAGAGTATGTTATAAGATACTTTAGCACTTGATGTCTCTCCGGTTCCTCCAAATAGAAAGCAGCTCGGACATTGCATACATAAATCGTCTTTTAGATGGCAATTTTTCATGATACCCATTCCTCGCTGTTTTTCCATTACGAGCCTTCGCAGTTTTCCTTTAACCTTACGCCATGGAATGATGAAGCGGTTATTGAGCGGAGATTGGTAACTAAAGGTCAAAACTTCTTCAGGTTCGTTACTTCTGATGATTGCATCATCAAGGAGTTTGATATTTGTCACGGCCTGAAAGTAAACGCCTTGGGACAAGATGCTCGGCTCTTCTAAAAATTTCATTTTATTACCCCCTTAAGGTTTTCATATCTCTTAAAGACATATATTGCTGACAAAAGCGCATTTTTAACTCTGATGAATTCTGTTATATTTTTCTTTTTCAATTCATAATACTGGGCCATTTTTTCTTTTGCACTTTTTACGAACTCCTCTAACTCCTTTACATCTGTTGTTGCTTCGCCTGATATTTCCTTTGCAATATTTTCTCTAAGTTGTGAAAGAAAGCGTGTGAATGCTACATCAAAACTTCTTCCCTGCAATATTTCATTCATTACTTGGCTAACCGGTTTAGAAATTATGTGTTTTGAACTGCTCTGCCGCCATTTATTCCAATCTTCAGATGTCCAACAAAATTTTGGAATTCCCTCGGCAAAGAAGACCGCATCCTGCAATAAATTTTCCATCTTATATTCACCTCCATTTATGGAATATAAAACAATTCCTGATTTAAAAATGTATTCAAACAACTTCAATGCAGAACCTTCTTTTAACCTTAGCCATCTTTGACCTTTCTTGTCCACGTTCTCCTGGCTTGCATAACCCATCGCAATACTTGGAGACTTTTCCAAAAGATCTTTAGAAAAAATATATCTTCTTTTTTTATCGAGGGTAGAACTTAAGAGGATCACTGCCAAGGATTTGAGATATTCATTTTCAGTAGTGAAAACCCTATCTCCAAAAAGACCAACCTGTTCTTCCCTGCCGACATTTACTCTAAAGCCCAAAAGGTTAAGGATATGGTAAAGTGGGGCGTATTTTGCCTGTTGGTCTTTCGGGCTAAATCCTTTTTTATCAGTAGATTCCAAGCGACAGACTATTTCTGTCCTGTCCGTCGTACTCACATATTCAATAACATCATAATCGCTTTTTCCTATCGGAATATCAATGGGGGGGAAAAGAATTCCCCATCGTTTCTCCATGTTTCCAATATGCTGTATTCTGATAATCCCATCTTTCAACAGCTTGATTTGTTTTAAGATATCCGCTCTAAATTCCAATGGAATTCGAGAAGATATTCTAGCATAAATGGGAACCCATGTGCCCACATCCCTTCTTAAATAACTATTATCATAAGCGCAAAATGGACAAATTTTTCTTGGAATATTTGGTTTTGCTTTTATTTGGCTGAAACGCTGAATGTCCTTATCAAAATCAGCTCCTGGCTTTTGAGGTATGGTACACCCGCAGATCTCACATATTCCGGTTTTTTTTCTTGACGGCGTATGTTTGTAATTTTTATATTCATCAAATCTTTGCTGAGCAATAGCTTTAAAATCTTTCTCCTCTTCTAACGAGATGATTTCATCAAAGTGCGTTTTGATCCTAATGCATCTATCAGCATCTTTTTCAACCAACCCAGACAAATTTGATAAAATATCAAACAACCCTTGGGAGGAATACTGGTTTAGTGGTAAGAGGGTTATCCCTAAATGTTTTAATAATGTATCAGGAATTAACTCTTTTATCTCTACAGCGTTGAATATGTAATTAATCGAACTTTTTTTATTTATTCCAGAGCCATCTTCTTTTACCGGCAAAGATTCCCCTTTAAATTCCTTCCATTTTTCACCAGCTGGCCGAATACCTCTTGTACCGGAAGTTAAGCCAAAAAGGACATCCAGTAAAGGATGGTTTTCTCTTATCGGCTTTTTGTTATAACCACTGTTATCTAAAATTTCAGTTAAAAGCTTAAAGAATACGATTCCTACATCATTCTGATTAAGCCGCCTGATAATTTCATCCTTATGGGCATGTAAAAATTTCCGAGGATGATCTGCAGCCATTCCGATCAAATTTTTTTTTGTTCCATACTGAACTGGCGACGTCTCTAATGATTTTTCCAAAAAGGATTGATAAAGGTCTTTCAGGATTTGTTCTTTATTGGGGAAAATCCCTTTGCCTTTTGCAATTAATACACTTCCTTCTTCAAGGTAAAGTAAAGGATACCAGCCATTACTTCTATAGTTTTTAACTAATATATCGGATGCAAGGGCAGTAAATGGCCCGAATTGCCGTGAGATTGTATAATAGGTCACATCGAATATCTGGCGCCCGAGGCGGTTAATGTTTCTCAATTCATTTATTGTGTTGATATCTACTTTCTCCATCGATGCCAAGCGGTCGCAGAGTTTGAGAATGTGGAGGTAATTACCAAAGCCCGGCTGTCCTGATTGTGATATGTCATTTTCCTTTAAAAAATGATGTTTAATAAGATCGAAAATAGCCCTTGTTCGTTTTTCAGTTATCTTAAACGGCAAATGTTCCTTTACCTTTATTAGATAGGGCTTTAAAAAATATTCCAGATCTCGCTCGGTTTCTATTTGGTGATCCGTACTCCCTCTATTAAAAAGCTTTTTTGTGTTTGATAATTCGCGTCCTTCAATTTTGATGCTTTTAGACTCCCACCAATTCTGGTAAGTTCTATGAATTTTATAGGCGTCTGTCTCTCCTAAAAGGATCATTTGGTTCCAGGGGGTACTTTTCTTCAAGTCATGAAGGAGGCAGGCAACTTCCAGGAGATGTTTTTTTTCTCTTTCAATTTTAGGGAATGCACCAATGGTTGTCATTTTGTCAAAGAGGTGCCAGACAGTAAATTGATGCATCCATAATTGTTCGCCATTCGATTTTCCTATTTTCCACATCAAGGGTTTTAGTATATTGATGGCCTGTTCTTGATCCATTTAATATTCCTCGGCTGTCTCATCCAGTCTGCGCATATTAAATTTCTTCAAAAGGGAATTTAGAATTCCTTGGTCTATGCACCAGATGTTCTTTTCATTCAGGGCTGCCTCTGTAAAGCCAACAGGCCAGATAAAGACAAAATTGTTATTATCTAAAAAAATAAATGGTTCCATTTATAAAACGTTTTATTTTGTATTGTAAATTAAGGACAACTTTTACCATAAGTCCTCTTTTGGATAAATTGTCTTTGTTTTTAATTCTCGGAAAAAATGAAATCCAGCAGGATTTGATTCTGTATAGATTGCAATATGTTCAGGATCTTCATCCTCCTCTATTTTTAATATACGATCATATTTATTTCTAAGCCCGTCTGAAATTACGACGCCCCATATTGGAACAAGTTTATCCCGTAAAAGCAATTCTTCTATTAAACCCTCATCCTCAATTCCCGAATCTTTTAGAAGATCTTTTTTTTCAGACTCACTACCTAAAAAATTTCTGATTTGGGACTCGTTAACTTCATATATTGAAAAAATAACATGGGAATAAACAACCTGATTTTCGAGATGCCTATCAATTAGAATAAAAGCGTAGCTATCTCCACGAAAAAATTCGCCACCTATCATTTGGGTCTGGGGGTCAGGAAGAGTATCCTGCAAAGCTTTTTCAAAGTCGTATCTTGAAAACCTATTCGCTTTTCTCATCTGATTAAATGTATCCCGCGAATTAACAAAAAGGAAAACGCAACCCTTGTTGGCTTTCACATCATTATCCGATAGGTACGGCATTCTTCCAACTCGACCGATTCTTTGGATAGCGCTGGCCCAATTTGACGATTCAGTGATAAGAGACCTGAGTTTCATATCTATTCCAACCTCAATAGCAGAAGTTCCTAATATTATAACCTTTTCATTGTTACTAATTAGCTCAGGAACATCATTGTCCTTACGCATTCCGCTCCACTCTCGTATTTGAAATGTATCGCTGAGTCTTTCGATCTCTGGTTTGAGATGTTTCAACCTAAAGACTGAGTCAAATATAATTGCTGCCGGAGCTTGAATAATATTCAGTATCTCGGCTATGTTCTTTAAGGTCATATCTTTATCAGTATATTTAAAATTTCTTAATTCTACCTCCAAAGGATAGTTAAAAATCACTCCTTTTTCATCACTCTCTGAGCCTCTAAAATCAACATACTCTGTCAATATGCGGTTTTTCTGTAAATTATCTTCAATCACTGCCCACTTTTCTCGCTTCGCATATGGTGTCGCGGACAACAGGACAACCTTATTTGCTTTTGATTTTACGAGAAGATTTTCAAGCAAATGATAGAAATTATGAAGGTTGGCGTAAGTATGGAATTCATCAAAAAATATGAGAGAAGAATTCAGTTGGGCCTGTATCATTCTTGCGCCTTTATATTTCATTGAGTAAATTAGCCAGAGAACATCGGGAGTGGTAACGAAGGCCTGATGCTCACCATAAGTTAACTCAAATAGGCCAGTACCAATTAATTTTCCCCTATTCTTAAAAGAATTAAATGCGCTGGGTACCTCCTTCATATATCTAACCATTGAGTCGGTTGAATATTTTAGGATATTGATACTCCCCTTTGATTCAAGTGGAAAGGAACTTCTATCATTAGGCCATACAGCAACCATATCAAACTCTTTTTTAATGGCCTCGACTTGTGAGTCCATCAAGATTTTTGTAGGATAAGTGAGAATTATAGGATTCCTTTGAAAAAGGTGATCCTGAATAAGATTTCGGATAATGTGGCTCTTTCCCGATCCTACCGGCGCTTCAACGAATATGAGTTTGGATTCTGAGTTTTTGATAAGCTCAAGAGCCTCCTTTTGAAAAGGCCTTAATCCTTCTTTTTGTGTTACATATCTTTCTGCAATCTGGATTTTTAGCTTTCCTTCGTTCATTTTAATTTCAAAATAAATTTTGATGGTAATTTTATATTGGTGCAAAACAATAAAGATTTCTAAAGCCGAGGGTTAGACGGGCTCAGCTTTCGACTCGAATGTTTCATTTGCCTTACGAATTATCTATTTCATCAACTAAAACCAACAATTGTTTTTTTAGCAAACCATTTTGTCAGATCAGCACAAGCTATAATAAACTCAAAGTAAATCTACTCGCCCACAGCCTTCACTTCGACGCATCCTCTTTTTGCCTCCTCTGCCTCGTTTCCAGCATTTTGCGGGTTTTTGTGAGTTCGTAAGCCAGTTCTTTTTCATTTGGTTTGGATATCATTAACCGTTAATGCCGATATCCGATTCAATGACTCGGATATCCTTTCCGGTGGATAGCTAAAATAAAACATGCGCATAAGTTCAAGGTTATCTTCGGAGAATCCACGGCCAAAACGTTTTTTCAGATCATTTGACAGTTGCTTAAGCACAGCAGCACCGTATTTTCCACTTTTTTCTGTGTTCATCTGCGTATATTCGCGGTGAATTCAATCAAAAAAACTTAGCCAGAATCTCATCATTCACCAGCTTACGATCAAACCCCTGTCCCAGCACCTTTACTTTTCTGAAGTCTTCCTGGCAAAACGGGAACAAATATACACTGTCCGTATCTTCATCAATGAGGCTTAGACACTTTTCCCCTAACTCATCAAAACGATTTGATTGAAGTTTACCTAAAAATACGCTTTTTTGGACCCTGATCAGACCATATTTTTTACACGCTTTGGCCACCTTGGTTCGCGCTTTGTCATCCACAATGTCATAAAGAATCCAAACAAGTACGGACATAATTTACTCCATAATGATGAATCGGCGAACCGGCGAAACGGCGAACCGGCGAAATGCAGAATCGGCGAGTCGGAGAACCGGCGAACCGGTGAACTGTAAAGGAGGCGAATCGGTGAATTTGTCCTTCTCCGTTTCTCTCCCCATCTCCGTTTCTCCCCCCATCTCCGTTTCTCCCCTTCCCCGTTTCTCCGGCTCTCCCCGTCACCGTTTCCCCCATTCCCCGTTTCTACGTTTCCCCATTTCATCAGTGCCTAATTAGCCATTTATCTACATCAATAATCATTTTTACAATCTGACCCATGATTTGTTCATAGATTTCATCAAGTTCATGGCAGGTTTCGTCATTCAAATATCTACATCTTCTGGCAAATTCCACCCAAACTTGTGTTTCACATGCCTCGCTTTCTGCGTCGCTGAGCTTGGCTATAAAGGCCGCCTTGTATCGTCGTTTTCGCCACGCTTCAGCCAAATTCGCACAAACCGAACGAGATGCACGTCTCATTTGGTCGACCAAAGAATATTTTTCTTCAGGAGGAAATTTTTTCGTCAGATGAAATATTTTCATCGCGGCATCCATACCATTTTGAAATACCCTTAAATCCTTGTAGCTTTTTATTCTTTCTCCCATTCCCCGCTTCTCCCTCACCCATTCCCCGTTTCACCGTTTCCCCGTCTCTCACCCTCTCCGTTTCCCCGTTTCCCCGTTTCTCCCATTCTCCCCGTCCCCGTATCACCATGTCACCATCAAAATTCCTTAATCTCCAGCCAGTCCGGTCTTTCTTCTCCTTCATCGGCCAGCAGAATATTTGCCATCCTGTGGGCTTCATGCTGGAGGATATGCCGTCGTTTGACGTTTTTTCTGCGATAGCGAACGGTTTCTTCCATGTGTTTGTTTATGGCTTCCACAACAACGGGTTTACCTTCTGTATTTAAGGAAACAGATTGTTGTTTGCTGTCAAAATACTTGTCCTTCATCTTTTTCCCGGTAAACAGGTAAACAGATGTCTGTTCAGCATAAATTCGAAACGGTTCAATCAGGTCAAACACCAGAGATTTCTTGTTGTAATTATCGGTGTGGAGAAAGCCCACATACGGGTCGAGACCTGAGAGAATACACGCCTTTTCAACCCGGCTGTAAAGGATACCGTAGCAATAATTCAAGATTGCATTGAAGGGATCTTTGGCCGGACGCCGGGATCTGCCCTTGAATTGATATTTTTCGGGGATGATTTTTGACAGGCATTGAAAATAGGCCCTACCGGAAGTTCCTTCCAGCCCCATCAACCGGTTTCGGACATCTTCAAGATTCTGTTCTTCTAAAACTAATTTTGTCAAAGACTGCTCGATGATCCGGATAGGATTTGTAAATAGCGAGACTTTGTCAGGACGGGCATGCATCAGCCTTTTCAAAAAACGGATCTGGTTTTCCATTTTTCGACCGATCATATCAATGACAAGTTGCAGACCCAGCGGTTTTTCGGCAGCTTCGAGTTGCTTCCTGCGGATAAGGGCGGTACTGCCCATTTTTGAAAACCACACACGACCCAGCGGATCTCCAAAGGAATCCAGGAAAATGACATCAGCGTTATGTTCAAGGGCCAGAACCACGGCCTGAGTTGAAATCATGGCCTGGTTTGAGATGACGATTGACTCAACCTTTAAGGGTGAAATGTCAAAAACTTTTTCTTTTTGTTTGAGCCTGAAACATTCGTCTTTCTGGGTTATAAAAGTTCCCGGGCTGTTAATGACAAGTTGCATGGTTTTTTCCGATTAAAACTGTCAAAGTTCTGTATCTTTGCAATTAATATAATTATAAAGTCTGCTCTTGGCTCTTTTTGAGCTGATTTCCCTTATTTTTCTACTCTTTTTTCCTTTTATATTAAACATTTTGCCTTTCCATATCCAGAAATAATTTCAGTTAACAGGAAGCATAAGACGGTCTTAATAAATCGGGCATATTATCCCAGGTGCGACCGAGCAGAAGTCTTCCGTTTGCTTTTTTGGAACGCTTTATTCCATCAGCACCCCAGCCGCCCCATTGCTTGAAAAAAAAGGATATATTTTGATCTTCACACTGTTGTTTGATGTTCTCAACCCATGCGGGTTTCATCGGGCGGGCCTTTGGACCTGATTCTCCACCGACAATTATCCAATGTATATTTGTCAAATCAAGATTTCCCAGATCCTCAAGTAAAGGTTCTATGGATAGAAAGCGGATGGCTGCCTTCACCCGGCGCAGTTTGTTAATCCTGGGTACCCCATGCTTTTTATTTTCCACGCTAACACCAAGCCATGCATTTTTTGGAGCTTCATATGACTTAAAAAATTGTTCCATTTTTTCAACGCGTTTGGTCAATACCTGAAAAGTATGTTGAGGTGCATTTTTTATTATATCAAATACCTGCCGGATATAGCTTTCCGGAATTTCTTCATGAAAAAGGTCGCTCATGGAATTGACAAAATAAATCGAAGCTTTTTTTCGTTGCAAAGGTTCATTCAACCGTTCCGGTTGAAGCGTAAGGGCAAATCCATTTTCATATCCCTTAACGCCCATGGCATTTAAGCGACGTGCCATTATTTCAGCATAGCAATTTTGACAACCGGGTGAAACTTTGGTGCAGCCTGTCGTGGGATTCCATGTGGCTTCTGTCCATTCGATCGCAGAGTTTGCTGCCATCAGCTTCCCCTCCTATTTTTATATTTATTGAAGATATGTTGCACAATATTTTCTGCCACTGGTTTATGCGAAGCAAAAAATAGGTAATATACAACTGCATTCTGGCTATTTCTCATTGCAATTGGTTCCGGAACATTTTGAAAACCAGCTACGTTTTTCAGTCGTGTTCTAAAAGCATCTGCTGTTGCTTTATTAGAAGCTTTTTCCTTATCTGAATTTCCAAATAATTGCATCTGTGGTGAAGTAACATAGGCTTCTTTTCGCCAGGAATCGTCCCCCCAATACCTGTTCATTCGATGAATCTGAGTATTAGAAACGCCCTCGGGTTTCCGCCACAGAACGTTGCGATTCATATCTGCTACAGGAAAATTCAGGAATATTTCTACCGACTTCATCTGGCCGGCTGTGAATATTACCTCCCAATCAAGATGGAGCCCATATGGATCCAAAACGCAGAGAGCACGTCGATAGTTTTCGTATTTTGCTATTGGAAAAATTTTATCCAGCATGACTTGATTACAATCGCCGAAATGGATGTTAACATCCCCACGAGTTCCAGCCATGTTTTCCAACGACTCAATCTTTAGCTTATTTAAATCAATGAAGTGATATTCTCGAAACGGAGGTTCTACTAATAATGCATTTTCCGGACTTCCGGGAACAAATTCACCTGTACTTCTGGAAATGTGTTTTCCTGCTCCGGCAAATGCATCGATATAAAGATGATAAAACCGGGGGATGGTCTGCCTACTCATAATACGGGAGTAGGCAGATGCATACTCTTTGATAATATCGAGCTTAATCTCGGACCAATATCCAATTTGATCATATTTTGACGATTGGGACATCCTTCAATCCTTTTGATCCAACACATCCATACCAACTTAACGCAAAATAACTTCATAAACAAAGCTTTTCGAAGTTTCTTTCAATTTGATTCACATCTTTTAAAATCCGCTCACTTTCCTTCCAATCTATTTTAAAATTACCCACCAGGTCGAAAAAGTTGAGCCCCAGGCTTTTTTCTAAAATTTTTATATCACGCCATTTTGTCAGATAAGGTTAAACTACATATGTCATTAATTGGTTTATTGGTTAAATGGCCGAATGTTTGAAAGTGGGTTTTCCCCATCGTTTTTATTCCTTTTTCACCATTTTGCCGTATGCTCTTTGTTTTTCTTTTACCGTAAAACCAATTTTTTTCTTGGGCGTTTCTTCAGTTTCCAGCAGTTGCTTGATGGCTTCGAATACGATTTTAAACTGCTGATCATACTTTCTCTCCATGGATTCAATTTTTCGTTTAAGATCCTCATGGGTGGAAAGCATTTTTCGAAGTTGTGTAAAAGCCCGCATTATTTGTATATTTACATGAATGGCTCTGCCACTTTTTAGAACACTGGAGAGCATTGCGACTCCCTGCTCAGAAAAGGCCATAGGTAAATATCTGAGTCCACCCCAACTTGAGGTCACAATTTGTGACCTCAAGTTTTTAAATTCCTCCTTGGAGAGCTCAAACATAAAATCTTCAGGAAATCTATCAATATTCCTTCTGACCGCTTGTTTTAATGCTTTGGTTTCTACATCATAGAGTTCAGCCAGATCTTTATCCAACATCACCTTCATACCACGTATGAAATAAATCTTACTTGCAATCCTTTCCAGGGGCAAAATGTCTGCCATCAGCTTTAACCTTCCTCACTTCAACAGTTGTCGTTACAGTGTGAATTTGTGCATATCCGTGGTCGATTCTCCGAACTTTCGAGGTTACGAATCGTTACCTCCCCTTATTTTTCTTTTTCGTACTTGCGGCCATAATCGCTCCATGTTCTGTGAAGGCGTGGGGAAGCGCGGGTGAGAACCTGAGACGAGAAAGGTGGTTGCAATTTGCAACCACCTCGTCCTTTTCTTCTTGGGTGAGTTTAAACATGAAGTCTTCAGGAAATCGGTCGCTATTGCGCTTGACCTGTTGATTAAGCCGCTTTGTAGTTACGCCGTAAAGTTTTGCGAGATCAGCGTCCAGAATGACCTTTTGCCCCCGGACCATTAAAATTGTCTTTTCCACACGTTCAATAGGAACCAAAAAATTTTTGTCTGTCATTCTAATTCCCTTTTAGGATTTATTTTTTGACCACCCTCCACCGGTTTAAAACCTGCTCTATTTCCATAACTTCATCCCGCCCCTCTTCGACTTCCCTGCCCGTAAGTACCAGATCCCATAAGCGCCCGTTGGGTGTCAGCAGCCGCCTTGAAAAGTCGGGCTCGCCGAAGTCGGTTTTTCCGTAATGACGATGAATTTTGTTTTTCAACGGCTCTATTAGGAACGGATCAATCAAGTCGAGTTCGTTTAAACGGTATAAAAAGGCTTCCGCAGAAACACCGAAACGGTGTTTGATGCGCAGCAAAAGTTCATAGGACCAGTGCTTTTTCCGGATGCCCAGTTGCGAAACCGTATCGCATACGGCATTTGCAGGCATTAAAAATGTTGCGGCAAAACGCCGGGCCGCCCGGTGAGCGGTAAAGGGTTTTTCGGCCGAGGGAGATGAATCGTCCGGGTCTTTGAACACGTTTTCGCCCCGGTTCATGGCGCATGTCAGGATCAGCACTTTGCCCAATTCATATGCCAGGCGGAAAAGCTGGCGTTCGGGATTATGGCGTGCATTGAGGAAGAAAAAAGCGTTTTGATATAACGGGTCGTAATAGGAAAAGCTGTCTAACGTTTTAAGCATGGGCACGACAACAACCCGGAATCCCTGATTCTCGAAGAGTTCAAAATAGTCGAATACAACCCCGTGTTCAATCCCGGTATATCGCCGAACCGATACGGCCAGCGCTTCCATGCCGGATTCAGTGGGCTCAAAAGGGATAAATAGAGGTATCCCGGCTCTTTTTTGGGCATAGCAGATATCTTCCAGGGCCCAGAATGCAGTCATGATTTCATGGGCCATGGTCTTA
>CAZBOB010000074.1:0-17456 GCA_964492995.1 uncultured Desulfobacteraceae bacterium
ATTCCAGTGTTCCAATATTCCAACATTCCAATTGTGAGCGAAGCGAACTAACTTGATTTTTTTTCGGCCCATATTGCCAGTTTTTCACGGAAAATCTTTGAATTGTGGCGGATGTCTACCGGAAAAGACTTGCAAAACAATATGTTGTTAATGTTCTTTGTCAATTCGTTTTTCTGTGCAAGTTCAAAAAGCTCTTTTTTAATTTTCTTTTTATTATATTTATCTTTGCCATGTTCCAGTTCGATGCATATTATCGGCTTTTGTCGATCAAAAGGACCTATCCCTACAAGGGCACTTCGAAACACCATGGGATGATTGTTGAAAATCGCCTCGCAAGGGATAGTAAAAAGGGTAGTTTTTTCAGTGGTCACGCGATGGCTTTTGCGACCGCAGAACCATATCCTTCCCTTTGAATCCATCCATCCGAGATCACCCATCCGATGCCATACCGTATTACCGTCTTTAATTTTGGCAAGTGCATCTGCTGCGGGTCTTTCAAAATAGTTTCGGGTTACCAGATCTCCTTTAACCGTTATTTCACCAATTTCGTTGTCTTCAACGACAAGATCGTTTGACCACTTGTTGATGGGATCGTCGCTGATTTTGATAATGCGCACGTCTAAATCGTTGATGGGACGTCCGATACAGATACCATAGCCCTGCTCGCTTAGTTTTCTGGTTTCAGACAGGATTTCATTGCTCGAGATAGATATGACAGGCACCGCTTCAGTGGCGCCGTATGGCGTATGAATCTCGGCATCTTCACACAGCATGGAGGCAAACTGCTCAATAACAGATGGTGATACCGGTGCTCCGGCTGAAATTACCCTTTTCAAAGACGGCAGCTTTATGCTTTTTTGTTTGCCGTATTTGCCGACGCGATTCAACAGGGCGGGTGAAGCGAACATGCTGGTAACCCCCTGGTTTAAAATAGCCTCGATGATCTTTTTAGGGTTTACCCGGGCAGGTTTTGTGGGGTCCATATCCGGTATCACTGAAGTTATTCCCAACGCCGGCCAAAAAAGGGCAAAAAGCGGAAATGTGGAAAGATCTATTTCATCGGTTGAAATGCCCAAGTGGGATTTTATATTACGGAGCTGGGCATCAAAGTTGCCATGAGTGTATACCGCACCCTTGGCCGGCCCTGTGCTGCCGGTGGTAAAAAGGATAGCGGCTGTCTCATCCCTAACGGTTTTAGCCGTTACATAGGGTCTCCAGGGAACCTGACGGATCCGGTTTAGTGTAAAACCTTTCAAAAACCAGCGCCGGCCCACGGTTATCCATATCCTTACCGTATTGAAATATTTTGGATAAAGGGTTGGAAGTACATGAGCAACAGGAATACCGATAAACGCATCGGGACGGCCTTCTCTAAAACAGTCGACCATACGGCGTATTCCCATTCCGGGGTCTACGATAACCGGAACTGCACCGGTTTTGAAAAGTGCAAATATGATAATAAAAAATTTCAGGCCGGGTTTTACCATCAAAATGGTACGGGTACCGCGGTTGATGCCTATTTTTTCAAACCCGTGGGCCAAACAATCGGATTCCCGATCGAGTTGTAGAAAGGTAAGATGAGAATATGCAACCCTTCCATAATTGTCGCGGGCTGCAGGATAAACAACCGCTCTCTTATATGGCTCTATTTTGGCCATCCTTTTAAGATGGGATGCAACGTTTACGACATTTTTTTTATGATTGGCTGGTATCATTGGTTCGAATCAATTCCAAAAAGCCACTACCTGAGTCCTCGGCCCCGTATGCACCTCTAACACATCCAGCGGCATAGGCTAAAAAACAGGAGTATTGCATATGTGTCTTATTAAGAAGGCTGGTGAAGTTCTTGCCAAATTGAGGGTCCTTTATTAAATTGTCCCGGGAGTGTTTCTTTTCTCCAACCTCAAATAGAGTTTCGAAGATCCGTTTCTTCGACCATTTCGGATTTGTCGTCAGTATTGCGTGCAAGGTCTGGAAATACTCAGGCAGAATTATCATGCCGAACATTTCAATTTCTTTGAGTTTGTCCTTCATGTTCCTTCAAACATAATGCACTCCTGAGGCGCGGCCTTTAGGACGTCGCCTCTAGGAGATTGTTCGGAGTCTCTATGTTCTTCTTATCAGCTCTCGAAATTTCTGGCAGCGACCCATGTCAACATGGCTGATGGTTTGGTCTTTGAAGAATCGGCGTGGAGCAGCCGTGCCGATCTTCCTTCGCCCTGTAATGAAATGGCTCCTGCCTGTCGATCATACTTGGACGTCGTACTGGCGATTGCCAAGGGAACGGGCCAGAGCGAAGCCACCGGCTGTTGCAGAATATGTCCAATCCAAGTGGGAGTTCTTAACCGACTGGATCGCACTGAGCAAATCAGGCATTGTCGAGATTCGCGTGGCCTCGGGGCAAACACACTTTCCAACGAGAGTGCGCAGTGTACGTTCAACATGAGGGCCAATATCCGAGAGATCAAATAGTGTCCCTGTGATCGTGAGTTCGGCCAAGTCATTGTCATCAAGATTGGCTTTGTCGTACGGGACCGTTCCGCCAAGGAGTTGGTAAAGGACGACCCCCGTCTGGTAAACATCACTGGCCTTCGAGTACCCGTTGCCATCCCACACTTCCGGCGGTCTGTAGATGCGAGCGTGACGCGAAGAGAATGCTCGGCCACTCTCGTCAAGCGCACTTGCCAAACCCAAGTCGGTAACCACGGCGTGTTCGCGATCCTGAGCATTCCTAATCATGACGTTCGCCGGTTTGATGTCCCTGTGGACCAGACCCTTGGCGTGAAGTGCGCTGAGGCCATGAGCTATGTCCGCAGTCAGGACTAACGCACGACCAATTCCAGGCCAGATTCTTTCGTGTGCAGCTTGGTCGAGAAGGTCTTGAAGTGAGCCACCCACGATAAGCTCCATTTCGAGCAGGAGTCGGTCGCCTTTGAGAGCGTCTGCGGAGTGTATCCGAGCTAGATTGGGGTGACTCAGTGATTGCAGCAGTTGCGGCTCTTGCAGTGCGGATTTTGGGTCATTCTCTGGGACATCATAGATTTTGAGGAATACGTCTCGATCCAGAAAGGAGTTCCGCGCTCTGAAAACTGACGCGTTCTTCCCGGGAGTCAAAGGCACAGCAGGCTTGTATTTCTTTGGAAGAAGGCTCATGGGGCAACCCCGAAGGCTGCGGAGATCGCAGCGTCATAGCCGGACGTGAAGTATGTGATCTGCTTCTGAGCATTGAAGCTTTGCTTCGCGAACGCTTGCCATTTCTGACCAGGCTGACAGCCGATGTACTTTGCGAGGCCCTTCTTTGTGATGACGGAGATTGGGTACCCGCACTCCTGGCACCTGAGTTCCGCGAAGCCTTCAGCTTTGAATGCCTCGGGCGATGCGCCATACTTCCCAGACGCGCAGCAGGCCACAGCAACCTGCTCTATCGCATCTTCAGAGTCGTACGAACTTAGGTGAGTCATCAGTGTCGCTACCAGAGAGGGCCAATCGCTCGGATCAACAGGAATTCGATGATGCTGACCGACCACAAACTGTGCTTTCGGACCGGTTGTCATGGCAAGATACAGGTAGTCCTTTGAAGCTGTGACTCCGACGATGCTCATGTTTGTCTCCCTTCTCCGAACGCCGAGTTGAGCGGCAGCTGCAAAATCGGTGCACCTGGTAAAGCTTTTTGAAAATGTTGATAATTATCTAAAACGACTGCGCTTCTTGCTGTCCGCTCGAACGATTTGTTGGCCCTTATTGTTTTCTTTTTTCAGCCTATATGTTTGAAGCTTCCTGTTAAATTCGTAAAGCTTGCTAAGCTGACTAAATACTTTTTCAATCTTCTTCATTTTTTAACCTTTCAATGTCAGCTTTGTCTTGAAGGGAGTTTCTTTTCCTTTTCAACCAAATAATATCAGATTTTTCAGCTATACGGACAATTCCGTGTTCACCATGGGCTTCAAGAGCATTCTGAATAATTTTTAAGTGTTTTTCTTCTCCGGCTACCAAGAGGTCTATAATCATCTGGTCATTTTCTATAACCTTTAAAAAGCGATGCAAGGTCAAAGGAGTGCTTTTGAATGTCCATGGCTCTGATGATTCAAAATATCCATTTTTTTCTAGTATCTGACGAACTTTTTCTAAATCACTTGGCTCTATCAAAAGGTCAACATCTTGGGTAAATCGAGGTTCTGTATAAAATGCCATTGCTACGCCACCAACGAGAGCATACCTTATTTTTTTACCTTCAATATGTTCTATTATTTTTGTAAATTCATCGAAGATATTCATCAGTTTCTCTTCTTTATTATTTTTGGGGCCAACAATTTAATTGACCAGAAAAAATTCTGCAATTTGTGATATAGGATATTACAGAAAATATTCTGTGTTAACATATTCAGCAATAACAATATATTAATAAATTACAGAGTAAATAAGTATAAAATTTGAAGATATTATGCGGAAACCAATGGGGCATGTCAAGGACAATAACGGGCGGAAAAAAGGAAATTATTAGATCTTGCAATGGAAATATTGAGACGCAAGCACTACAGCATCCGAACGGAAGAAGCCTATGTTGGATGGATTACACGATATATATATTTTCATAACAAACGACATCCCAAGAATATGGGTGTTCCCGAGATAGAAGAGTTTCTTACCCATCTGGCAGTAGAAAGAAATGTCTCCCCATCTACCCAGAATCAGGCCTTTAATGCCCTCTTGTTTCTTACAGAAATGTTTTAAATATTTCATTGACGGCTTCGTAAAAAGTCCAACTTCTGCGTTGCGCTGCATCCTTCGTCATTGCAGCGTACTATAAGTACGCCTCATTCCTCAGGATTTGCGCGCCTTGAATTTGGAGCTTTTTACTTTGCCGTCGGATTTTGACTCTTTACGAGACTGACAATTCATTAGAGGGCGAGAAAATTGATGCAGTCCGGGCGCGAAAAAAGCGAAATCTTCCGGTGGTAATGACCAAAGATGAAGTTAAAAAAATAATCATGGCCATGTCAGGTGTAAATCAATTGATGGCAAAATTGATTTATGGTAGTGGAAAGAACAGATTCTGGAAATTGTTCAGTCAAACATGGAGGCTGTTGTTAAAAGTTACTTTTGGAACATTAGGGATTATACTGACAACAAAGAATATCAACCACATCAAGGTTACAATACAGAGGTATCCAATGGGAGAAATTAAAAGCACCCTCGATCTTGTTATGGAAAAGACCAGGCACCTTACCCTCAGCCAGGAGGAAAAGGAGGAGCAAAAACATATTGAAGTCAATAAGAGGCTAAAGGGCCTTTTGCAAAAATATCAGGACAATCTATTAAAAAAGGAACATCTGGAAAAAGAACTGGACAGCTTAAGAAAAGCCTATGATTTGAAGGTGGACAAGATGCTGTCACGGATGCTTTTAGACAGTATTAAGCTAGGGCATAAAAATGAATCCCTTCTTGAGTTGTTAAATGAAATTTGCGGCTTAGACATATCGGGGCTTGAGACATTATTCCACGATTTTCAGGATGCCGTCGGGTTTGCGTCTGAAAAAAGGATAAAAGAGTTAAAAGCAGATCTGGCAGAAAAGCGTTTTATTTCAGGTTCCGCTGTTGTGCCTAATTTGGAGACCGACAATGAATTGATATTAACCGTTAAGGAGATTAAGGATAAATTTGATCAGATTCTAGTTCGGGAAAAGACCGCCTTGTATGACCGCATCTCGTAGATACTGCAAACTCGGCTCGTGAGAAATGCGGGTTAGATGTGGGTTAACCAAAATTGTTGCAAATGAGCGAAGTTTTTCTCGACATCCTTTGCCCCGCTAATGATATCACCATGACCCGGCAATAGCCATTCGATCTCAAGTTTTGCGAGCTTTTTGATGCTTTCTTTAAGCACTGAACCATTGCCGCCGGGAAGATCCGTACGTCCGATACCCTCTTTAAAAACCAGATCGCCTGTGAACATTAGCTTTTGGTCCGTCCAGTAAAGTGAGACAGATCCAGGTGAATGACCCGGGGTGTGAAGCACCTTTAGGTTAAGGCCATTTACGGAAATGTCGCCTTCTTTGAGAAAAAAATCGGGGGTGATTAAATCCGGATTGATACCAATGGAGGCGCTGACATATTTATCGATGGTTTTTAAAAAATTCCATTCCTTATGATGGAGCGTCATAAGGGCCGGGGTTTCTTTAAATAATTGAACAGCCTCAATGTGGTCAGGGTGGGCATGGGTGCATATGATCAATCCGATATCTTCGAGCGTCAGACCTAATTTCATAAGCCCTTCCCGTACGTGATCAAACAGATTGCTGTGACCCGGATCGATTAGGACACGGGTTGGTCCGTCAATCAAATATGTGTTGCAGTTGTTGGCTGACATTGATTTCCAGATAAAGGCTTGAATGTTATTGATAATTTTCATGGGGACTTTTTTATTTAGGGTCGCAGCCCTGCATCAACGTTTTTGGCTTCGGGTTCCGGTGGAAGGTTTCGCTTTATTAAAAAATTTTTCTTGAGAGATTTGACAACTTTGTCGATATTATCCACAGCTCCGCGGAATTCATGAATTCCTTGAGCCGCAGACCGCGTTACTCTGGGTATATCGTGACTCCCTTTTTCTAAGTTGGCAAGGATGAGCTTAAGGGTCTCAACCGCTTCTTCAACGTCCTTAACTATCTTTTTAATACTCGGGATATTTTCCAGCACGCCGGTTTCAATTTTTTCCAGAGCCGCTAAATCGTCTCCCACTTTGTCAAGATTTTGGTGTATATGGTCAAGCAGAGCCCTGGATTTTATTATGCCGCCAACCGTACCCTTACCGGACGCAATATCTCGGGTAATCGTTTCAAGATGGGCCAGAGTTTTGTTGGCATGTTCAAATGCTTCGAAAAGAGGTCCTTTAGGATCGCGCATGGTTTTAACGATTCTTGAAATTTCCTGGGCCGCCTCAACAATCATCTTGGCTGTCTTTTCAACCTGAAACTCCTCCAGATAATTAGATATGGATTTTCCCGGCCTGGAAGGAATTTCACCCCCCACAGGAATCAGCGGCGCATCTTTACTGCCGGGTATAATTGAGATATATTCTGATCCTATTAACGTGGGGCTTTTAACCGTGGCTATGGAATCTGTTCTGATTCTTGATCTAAAATCGTCTAAAATCTTCAGCGTGACTTCTACCTTGTCGCCGACAAGGGTTATATTTTTTACTTTTCCAATTTCGGCATTAAACAGTTTTACAGCTGTATCGGCCTGGATGTTATAACTTTCATCAAAAACCGTATAATAAGCGATGTATTTTTTGAACCAGTCTTTGCCGCGACCGATGATGACTACCGTTACCAAGAGAAGAACGGCAACGCTGATGATAAATGTGCCCACGATTTTTTCTTTTTTGCTAAAGTCAAGTTCCATAACTTGTGCCTGTGATGTTTAACGAGAAATTTTTGTTAACGTTCCCCCGGCAATCAATACCTTCCTGTTGGAAAATGTTTCTATAAAATCCCGGTCACGGGAGAAAAATACGACGGCGTGCCCGGCCTTTAGGATGTCCTCAAGAATTTCGTTGAAAATATAAAAACTCTTAAAACCGAAATAATGTTCCGGACGATCGAGCAGCAGCACATCAAAAGATTTTGTAATTTCCCGTATTGCAATGGCGGTTCGTAAATCTACAGGCCGAAGTTCTCCAGGCCGTACATCGAGCTTGTCCTCAAGGTCAAATATTTTTATAAATTTCGAAACGTTTTCATCCAGAGGTATTGAAAGTGAATTTTCGAAATAGCATCTCATCAAAAGAAGGTTTTCCCTGACGGTTCTGTTGCTTATCATTGCCGAGTCTTGTCCGATATAGCCTATTTTCCTCTTGAAGGGAAGAAGTTCGCGGTAGTCTGAAAAATTTATCATTTCACCCGTGAAACAGTAAGTACCGCTTATGGGGCTTACGAGCGTTGCAAGCGCTTTGAGAAAAATGTGGGCGTCGTCTGTTGAGTCTGTCTGCAAAGAACATACATCGCCGCTTGACAGCGCAAAATAGGAATTGTTAAGGCCGTTACCGGTTCCTACGGGATTCAGGCAATAATCAGAAAGTTCTATTAAGTACATGTTTTCTCTTACATATAAAATATTATTGATATAATTATATTGCTCACCAGGCAATAGAAAACACTTTCAAGTGCCGCTCTGGAAGTTCCCACGGGAATGTCGGTGACCTGTTTTTTTATTTTGAATCCGTGGGTTAGGCTTGTCACCGTAATAATAATTCCAAAGCATATGGCTTTTACGATTCCCACAGCGATATCGGCGCCGGAAATAGACTTTGCGATTTGTGTAAGAAAGTTGTCAATAGGTATATAAGTGAAGGTCCATACCAGAACGTACCCTCCGAGGATGGACACCAGATCAAAAACGATGAAAAGACAAAGCACCGCTGAAATTATACCGACCAGCCTGGGAAGGCATATAATCAGCATTGGATCCATACCCGCCATTTCAATGGCTTCTATTTCATGCAGGGTATTCATGTAACCAATCTCAATGGTAACGGCAGTGGCGGATCGCAGTATGACCAGAAAAGCTGTAATGATGGGTCCGAGTTCCCGCACAATTAAAAGGACAGTTGTTTTGCCAAGGTCGTATTGTCCCGATAGTTTGGAAAACTGAATAATAAGAATGCACCCGATGATCAGTGCAATGGGGATAATTATGGGAAGCGACTCCACACATGTAAAATATATTTGTTCAAGAGTAATCCTTCTTACAAGAACCCGGCCGCTCTCGGGTCTTTTAAAAATAAGAATCAGGATCCTGCAAGTAAAGGCGAACAGGCTAAGGGTGTGGTTGATAAACCTTAAGGTTTTTCGGCCGATATATCCTGTAATTTTCTCCATTTTATCTTAAGTTATGCTGAAATAATAAAACATCTCGGAAATTATAAAACTATTTGAAAACACAGGTTATTTCACCTCAAATGAGCGAAAGTCGAGGATGCCCCCCCCGATGAAATAGGCTCTGCCCCGGTTAAATGGTCTACGAATTTAACGGGATAAACATTTCATTGGACAAGCATTTCACGGGGCATAGGCCTTCACAACAGGTTGATCGATCACGAAAAACTTAAATGGAAGGTCATAGGCGGGCGTTGCTTCCACGAGAAGATTTCCGACAAGATTGATATAATCGACAATCTTTTTATTGTCATACAGTTTCAGGGTCCCGATTTTAGAAGCAATGCCCAGGCCGATTCCTTCTTCTATTACCGAAAATTCGTTCCGAACCTCGAGTTTGGGTATTGGAAATTGTTGCCGTATTTTTGCCAAATTTTGAGAAAATGAATATAACTATTTGTTATCTAATGAATTATAAAAATCCCTATTTAAGAATCTTCTATTTGCATGATTATTGCGTAAATTATAAGATCCCATAATTTTTATAGAGATAATTTAAATGATGTAAAAATCAGAACTAAATAGGCGACCTGTTCCCATCAATTCCTCCAAAACAAATCTTAAGGGTTTTATTAACAGTTCCAAAAAATAAAATCAATCAGGCAAATGAGAAACTCTCTTGTCAAAACACTCCAAATCTACCATCATCATTTGATATACACTGCGGTGGCTGATTCATTTCTTTGGATTGAGTGGGTAGTCCGAATACCTATTTTATCCCCACTTAAATCCCCCTTTACTTCTTCATATATTCCAAGTAGTTAACATGTTCGATCCTTGTCGGTTTGACACGGTAGTTTGTTAATATTCTCTTATTCGGAACGATAGGGTGAATCTGAAATGAATACGCTTAAAGAGAAATTGGAAAAAAGAGAAACAGAATTAAAAACCGTGTCCGACACCATGGTGCAACACAAACAAAAACTTGTGAAGACAAGATCTGAAGTGGGAGGACTGAACAGGGAACTGGTTCAAACCAACCAGGCCATGTCCGTGCTGGCAAAACACATAGAGACCCAAAAAGATGAGCTGGAAAACAAGGTCAACACCACCATTACCACCAAGATTATGCCGATTATCAGAAAACTTCAAACTGAGCCAAGGATTAAAAAATTCTGGCCGGAAATCAATTCAATGGCCGAACATTTAAACAGCATAACCACCCAAAACAAATCGTATCATAAAACCATCAGCCTACTCACGGAAACGGAAATGAAAATTGCCGCAATGATAAAAAATGGAATGTCCAGCAAAGAAATTACAAGCTTGATGCACATTACTTTGGAAACCGTCAAAACCCACCGGAAGCACATTCGGAGAAAGCTGAACATTCATAACACAAAATATAAGTTGTCGTCATATTTGTTATCTGTATTGGGGAACGACTAAAACCCTAATCGAGCGTAAAACCAATGACCAATGAGTCAAATATTTAAACATTATTTAAGTTTGAATTTTCTTTATTATTTTTAAATACCCCGCCCGTCTGCGGCGAAGCCGCGTTATATAATCGTGAAACGATTATATAATAAAAACAGACAGATAAAGACAATAAGGCTCTGTAAGTCACGAGGCGGAGCTGCCTAAATCTTGAGACCTTTGAAAAATGTTCATTTTTGTTCAAGTTCAAGGAACGCGAAAATTTTAACCAGAGGAATACATTGAGTATTTCGAGGATTAAAATTTGAGCGTGACGTAGAAATTGGGCAAAAGGGGGCGTTTTGCAAAGGTCTCATCCTATCGTTGGACAATTTGAAGACAATGCATATACCAAATCTGATAATTTTCAACATTCTCGCTCACCCACTCACCAGAAAAAGGAAACAGAATGATATGGAAAGACGAAAATTCACGCGGTTTCGAACCCAGGATAATGCCTTTGCAGCGCTTCGAGGAGATTTTACCAAAGTGGGTAAAATCTACAATATCAGCCTTAACGGACTGGCATTCAGATATCTTGCCGAACAGATGTCCGAAGAGGATTACACCCATGTGGATATCTTTCTTTCGGACAACGGGTTTCACCTGCACGGTGTTCCCTGCACGGTCATTTATAATGTGAAGGAATCAACATCCAACTCACTTTCAATCTCGCCGTATCGATGTGGGTTGAGTTTTAAGCCGCTTAAAGAGGAGGTTCAGAATAAACTGGATTTTTTTCTGAATAACCATACAACAGGGGTTTCATCATCTTAGAGATTCCAAATGCATAAAACTCACAGCACAAGACACGTAGACCTGGCATCTCTTTGTTCCGTCTTCTATAAAGTTGTTTGATCTATCATAAAATGCATATCAACAAATCAAACCAAAACACGCAACTATTTAGTGGTAGCATCTCACATTCGGTAATAATGGTCTTGCGCTCAACGGTTCTTTGCCTCATTGTAATTTTTTTATGGTGTACCACAGCATTTAGCGCTCAAGGCGTGGAATGGGGGCGCTTCAGACTGACCCCAAAACTGTCCGTCGCAGAGGAATACAGCGACAACGTCTTTTTGACCGAAAAAGACGAAGAGCATGATTATATTACCAAAATTTCGCCGGAATTAACGGTGGACTTTGCTTTTGCCCCCGGAAGCATCCTTTCGTTAAGCTATGAAGGTGATTTTCGATTTTACTCCGAGTTCGATAACTTCAGAGAGGACCATCACCGGGGCGGCCTGTCCTGGACAGGGAAGACGTCAAAAGGCTCAACATTCGAGCTGGGCACCAAGGTTCAGGATAGTGCCTTTCAGCCCTATTCGGAGGAGGACCGGTCCAAAGACTTTGTGAAATGGGACGGTTTTGCCGATACCTTGCTCAAATTAGGGGCCTTCACCGACTTGGGCCTCAGGTATGATCGTACCTCTCGCAGGTTTGACAGCTCTCTTGACGAAATAGATGAATTCGACAGGGATACCGTTACACTGGATATACTATACAAAGGTTTTCCGCTCCTGCCCCTGCTATTCGAATATAGCTACTACCATCAGGATAACAACGACATGGACGGCCCTTCCACGGACATGGATACTCATACGGTCTTTGTTGGTGCACGGTGGGATCCGACTGCCAGGCTCAGCGGGACCCTCAAGGTCGGATATACTCAGACTGATTTCGAGGAAGTTTCTGATTTCAGCGGGTTCGCCACGGACATAGATCTGGCCTACCGTTTTTCGAACATCACAACGTTCAAGCTGTCCGCTTATCGCAGGGTCGTAAGAAGCACCTGGGCCGGCAGAGAGACCGGGGAGTACTTTATTTCTTCGGGCGGAAGTCTGTCTGCTGCATATCGCAAGGAACCCGTCGCCATAGTGCTTGATCTCTCTTACACAAACAATGACTTTCAACAAGAGGCTTCATGGTACGAAGATCGAGAGGATAATTACTTCCGCGCAGGCGTGCAGGGCAAATATCTTATGCGAGAATGGCTATCATTCTCACTGGGCTATCAATATAGTCGAAACGACTCAAACTTTGCAACCGTAGACTACACAGAGAACCGCGTGGAAGTGGAATTTTCCTTGTTCATCTAACGCGATCCAACCACTCGACTCCGCCTCAAGGCGGATGGAGCTAAATTTATGCTGAGCAGGTCATGTCTGGTAATATCCCTTTTTGCCTTTTACCTTTTATCTCTTAGCGTTTCCACTCCGGTCTTATCCGAGATAGAAGGCTACCATCTAGTCCCCAATGATGTCATTAAGCTGTCGATCTTTGCAGGCGGCCGGATGCAGACCGAAGTGGAGCTTACCATTTCCTCCAAAGGTTTCATCGCCTGCCCCTTCCTGGGCGACATAAAGGCAGAAGACCTGACCATTTCTGAATTGACGGATAAAATCAGGCAACCGTTGGCCACAGACTATTTTATAGAGCCACAGGTGATTATCTCTGTAAAAGAGGCCAAAAGCCCCCAGTGGAACGTATATGTCCTTGGAATGATCAAAAAACCGGGAGCATATGAGTTCAAGGAAGGAATGACAGCGCTGGATGCCTGCGTCCTTGCTCAGGGATTCCAAGTAGCTGCCGCCCCAAACCGTGCCACTATTACCCGAAGAGGAAATGGAGACACCGTGGTAATTAAGATAAATCTAAACGACGTGAGGGAAGGAAAGACAAAGGATATACCTTTACGGCCCGGCGACAGGGTCGATATCCCGCGATCACGACTGTAAGCCAATAACCAAATCACCCAATAACGGAATCGCTATGCAAAATATACCGGAAGTTCACCTCAAAGACTACCTCCAGGTTATCAGAAGAAGGAAGTGGATTATCATTGCCAGCCTCTTTATTACCGTAACCACGGTAGCCATAGGCAACTACGCTATGGAGCCAATCTACCAGGCTACCGTCCAGTTGATCGTAGATAAGGAGCAGCGCAAGTCTCCGGTCACCGGCGAGATGATGGAATATGAGAGCTACCAGTCTGAATCATTGACATTTCAGACATGCTTCTCCCTCATCGACAGTTTCCCTGTACTCAAAAAGGTGGTTGAGAGGCTGCCGGAAAGGCAAAAGCAAGAGACCGAGCCGGCCCCCCTTGTTGTGTTCAAAGAGGCCATAATAGAAAACATCAGAAAGATAAAGCAGTTCATCAGCGATCTTCTCCCTGCGAAAGAAAAGGAAGCAAGGCAACCGGCAGATGACCCCTCTCTGATACTCTACGCCCAGGTAAATGCCATAAGAAGCAGAATAAGGGTAGAGCCGATCACGGATACCCGTCTGGTCAACGTCAGTGTTGAGGATACCGACCCTGTCTTTGCCAGGGACATTGCCAACGCTGTGGCCCAGTCCTATATCGATTACCATATGACAAGCCGCCTTGAGACGGCCAGGGGTTCCATGGCCTGGCTCACAGAGCAGTTGCGCGACATGAAGGATAAGATAAAGGAATCTGAAAGGATCTTTTATGAATTCAAGGAAAGAGAAAGGATATTCTCCATTGAGGGAAAGCAAACCATAGATACCCAGAGGATAGCCGAGATCAACAGCTATTACGGCGATGCCAAGAGCAGGCGTCTGGAGCTGGAGGCAACGATACAGGAACTTAGAAAGATTCTAAATCATAATGCGGGAGAAAGGAGTCCCCCAACTATTATTAAGACCGGGGCGCTTCAAGACCTGTACGGCAAACTGGTAATGTCTGAGATAGAGCTTTCTAAACTTCAGAAGACATACAGGTGGAAGCATCCCATGATACTCGAGATGAATTCCAAGATTCAGCAGATCAAGGACACGTTTGATGCGGAGCTGAAAAAGACCCTGAAGAACCTCAACTCAGAACATAAAGTCATAAAAGATAGGGAGTGCTCTCTTCTTTCTACCATCCGTCAGTATGAAACAGAGGCCCTTGCCTTGAACAAGAAGGAGATGCAATACGCAATCCTGGAGAGAGAGGTTGAGACTAACAAAGATCTTCATAACCTTCTTCTTGCCAAGTTCAAAGAGACAAATATCACAGAGAATATGAATATAACAAATATAAGACTGGTAAAGCCGGCGGTAACCCCTGAAATACCGATTAAGCCAAAAAAGAAGCTGAATCTGATTCTGGGCGCCATAATGGGCCTCATGACCGGGGTCGGTTTTGCCTTTTTTTTGGAATACCTGGATCGTACCATCAAGACCCCTGAGCAAGTAGGTCAATATCTGGATCTCCCAATACTGGCCGCCATCCCAAAAGTAGGTAAATAGTGTCTGATAAATCCATCACCATCCCTGATCAGGGCTTTAACTCACTCTTTTCAGAGGCATATCGCAGCCTTAGGACCAATATCCAGTTCTCTCAACTGGATAAACTGGTGAAGACATTGCTTATCACCAGCAGCGGGCCAAAAGAGGGAAAGACAACCACCGTGGCCAACCTGGGCATAAGCCTGGCACTGGCGGGTGACCGGGTGTTGCTTGTAGATTCGGACTTAAGGCTTCCCACACTACACAAAATACTCAGAGTGAGTAACTCCTCAGGACTCACCAACATCTTAAAGGATGCCTATGATACCGACATAACCAGCGGCCTGCCCCAGAATCTCAGTATAGGGGACATATTTCAGTTGCTTACCCTACAGCAAAAGACCGGCATCCTTAAAGTGAAGGCAATGAAAGACCTGTTTGATATCACCTTTGAAATGGGAAGAGTTGTGGACGTCAACTGGATCAATCGGCCCGTGGAAAAGAGGTTGGCAGCCTTACTGGAAAAGGGCGGCAACATCACAGAGGACCAGGTACAAGAGGCTCTTGCCAGGCAGGAAGCAATACCACAGCGCCTGGGTTACATACTCGCCAATCTGGGCTATGTAGAACCTCAAGACCTGGACGGTCCCTTAAAACTTCATCTCATGGAATCGCTAACCCACATCTTCTCTCTCAAAGATCCGGGCTGCGAGTTTGAAGAAAAAACGGTCGTAGAATACGACACATCCGTGTTTAATACTCCCAGGGCTGCCGGTATGATCCTTGAAACCCTTCCAGGTGCAGGTGAGCAGCCGTTTATTGAAGGTAAGATATTCTCTTTTGTTAAAGATACCCAAATAGAAAACCTGAAGGTCATCACCGCCGGCCCCGTGCCGCCAAACCCTTCGGAATTGCTGGGTTCAAAAAGGATGCAGGCCATGGTAAAGAGGCTTGCAGGCAAATTCGACATCCTGATTTTTGACTCGCCTCCTATCACTTCGGTTGCCGATGCCTCCAACCTGGCCTCATTCCTGGACGGGGTGATCCTTGTGCTACAAACCGGTTTTATGGATCGGGATATTATCCAGCGGGCCAAGCAGCAACTGGAAAACGCAAATGCAAAAACCCTCGGGGTAGTCCTGAACCAGGTAGACCTGAACCGGGACGGGTACTATTACAGGTATTATTCGTATTACGGCTACGGCGAAAAGGAAAAAAGGTAATAGTTCACCGCAGAGGCACAGAGCGCGCAGAGTTTTCCTTTGCCGTTTTCCCTGCCCCGTTAAATGTGAAACCTATTTAACCGGGGTCAACGGCAAAAAAAAATCATCTTACTCTGCGTTCTCAGTGTCTCGAACGAGCGCAGCGAGTGGGCGGTTAACAACGAAAGACATAAGCACAATTCACTATTCACATGTTTCATTCTATAGTTTATGACTCGGTAATCGAATCCGGCTTAATCGCCATCCTGATCTTCACCCCTTTGGCCAAAGGAGCAACAGAGCTGTGGTCTGTCTCTATCGTCAATTTCATCACCCTGATTATGCTTGTTGCCTGGCTCCTTAAGATGCGTTCTACAGGAGGATTCAAAATCAAAAAGACCTCCTTGGATTATCCAATTTTAGCCCTTTTGGTAATAGCAGCAGCCTCGACCATATTTTCAATCGACCGAACCGTCAGCATCTCTGCCTGGCCTAAGATCGTAACCTATGTTTTGCTTTTCTATCTGGTGGTAAATAACATAAATACCAGGGAGAAGATAAGAAGGGTAGCCATTACTATTATATGTGTTGGAGCCTTCCTGTCCATTTTCGGTTTGATAGAATACCTGAAAGGAATCGACGGGAGTAAAGCACTTATTACTGCCACCTATGCCGGCTATGCCGGCAGCCATAACCACTTTGCCGGTTATCTTGAGATGGCTATCCCCGTGGCTATTGGTATGTCTTATGCCATGACTGAAACCGGAAAGAGGATCATCCTGGGATATGCCATCATGCTTATGGTGGTGGCACTCATCCTTTCGCTTTCGCGTGGCGGCTGTGCTTCAGTTGTCATATCCATGTGTGTTATGGGCATCTTGCTTTCAAGGACCGGCCATTTCACCAGGAAGGTATGGCTCCCTCTAAGTTTCTTGTCTGTTGTATTCGTAACTTTGGCTATAATTGGTATGAATCCAATAACAAAGAGAGTTTTAGAAACCAGGAAGCAGATGGAGGACCTCACAAATTATGGTCGCATAAAGACATGGGAGAGAACCATTAACATAATAAAGGACCACCCCTTATCCGGAACAGGCATTGGGACTTTTGCTGCTGTTTTCCCCCGATATCACCCTCCTGACTTTCGTCTTCGTGACGTATATGCCCATAATGACTATCTTCACATGATCTCTGAGACAGGAATCTTTGTTCTGCCTTTTATTTTCTGTGTCATATTTAATACCTTAAGATCAGGCATAACTACTTTTCTCCGGACAAAGAGCAGGTTTAAGCAGGGCATAGCATTAGGCACCGTGGCCGGCATTGTCGCGATCCTCATTCACAGCTTTGTGGACTTTAACCTGCACATTCCCGCGAATGCCATACTATTTATAGTTTTGGGATCTCTCGTGCAAGTTCAGAGCACAAGATCTAAAGTCCATACAGCGCTAATGACGCCCCTTTGAGCTGTTTAACCGGGCCTGCCCCGTTCAATTTACGATAGTAACAGTTTAGCCCGTTGAATTCCGTTTATCGGACATGCTGAAAGCTTGATTCAACTGGGGTGTAACGTATTTAACTGGGGGTTCAAAAAACGAAACGCGCAATTTCAACCCCGTTATATATTAAATGATCATAAGGTTATACTCCCTGAGAATACTTA